>JAOAPH010000032.1 GCA_025462835.1 Candidatus Angelobacter sp.
TCTGGTACAACCAACTTACCCAATCGTGAATGTCGTGTGACTCACGCACGCCATAGCTTGCTATCTCTCCTCCGCTCTCGCCGTGGTCGCGCATATCCGGCATCAACACGCTGTAGCCATGCTTCAACAGGAACTCGGCATAACCGGCAACTCCGAATCGGTTATCAGTCACGCCATGCAAAAGAATCGCCACGTCAGCGTTGGGCGATTCCGGTTGCAAGTACCAGGCCCGCAGTACGACTCCATCACTTTCTCGAATGCTTACTTCCTGCAAAGAAGACCGGAGCAACACTGCGCGATCCTGCGCCTGCTTTATGTAATTGAGGGCGATTGTGTGCCTTGGCAGACGCAAGCTTGACTCCGCCAAGACGATCCCGCTCACAATAGATGCGAGGAGATAAAGCGCTAAGCCGCACAATCCAAGCAGTCGTAGTTTCCGTTGCACGTTGTTTGTCCTCTATCAGACATACGAAGTTTAGTGAAAGGAAGTTGCGCCAAAAAACCGCGAACAATCTAGCGAGGGAGGGCGATGCGCCCGTCGAGCTCGGCGATCCTACGACGCAGGTAGCGGCGCTCGATATCGTTTGCGGTAAGAGAGAGCGCGCGATTGTAGGCTTCGAGAGCTTCTTCGCGGCGCGAGAGACGTCGGAGGAGGTCGGCGCGGGCGGCGTGGTAGAGGTGGTAGGAGTCGAGTTCGCCAGATGCGCCAAGTTTGTCAACGAGCGCGAGGCCTAGGTCGATGCCTTCACTCATTGCGATGGCGACGGCATGGTTGAGGTCGACGACTGACGACGGCTGAATATTCCTAAGAATGGCGTACAGAGCGGCGATCTGTTTCCAATCTGTTTGGCCCGCTGTTTCGGCTTCGGCGTGGACGGCGGCGATAGCTGCCTGTAACTGGTAGGGGCCGATATCGCGTCGAAGCAGCGCGCGTTCAACCAGCTTGCAGCCTTCGGCGATCTGATCGTGCTGCCATCGAGAGCGGTCTTGTTCTTCGAGGGTTACCAACTTGCCCTCGCTGTCTGAACGGGCGTCGCGACGCGAGTCGTGCAGCAGCATCAGCGACAAGAGCCCTAAATTTTCAGTGTTTTCGGGCATAAGGTCCGCGAGCGTGCGGGCAAGGCGAATGGCTTCAGCGCAGAGTTCGCGGCGAATCAGGCTGTCGCCGGAGCTGGCGGAATAGCCTTCATTGAAGATTAGGTACAAGACCGCTTGCACGGCGGAGAGGCGCTCTGGCAAATGTTCGAGAGGCGGCACTTCGTAGGGAATTCGGGCCTGTTGGATTTTGCGCTTGGCGCGGACAAGGCGCTGAGCGAGAGTCGGCTCGGGAATGAGGAAGGCGCGGGCGATCTCGGGCGTGGTAAGCCCGCCCAGAGTGCGGAGCGTTAGCCCGACCTGTGCTTCCGTGTTGAGCGCCGGATGGCAGCAGGTGAATATTAGGCGGAGTCGATCGTCTTCGCCAGGAAAGGTCATCTCGACTTCACTCCCCTGGTTGTGAGGGACAGTCTCAGTCTCATAAAGAAGTTGGTCTTCGTTGTCGCGGCGCGTCCGCGCGCGGCGCGCGTAGTCGATCAGCTTGCGATGAGCGGCAGCTGTGATCCACGCGGCGGGGTTTTCCGGTATGCCCTTAACGCGCCAGCTTGCGAGCGCGGCGGCGAATGCGTCTTGCATGGCCTCTTCGGCGAGGTCGAAGGAATGCGAGACACGGATGAGGCCGGCGATGATCCGACCAGACTCCTGTCGGAAGACTGCTTCTACCGTGGCGCGCGGGTCATCCATGCGCTGTATTGGGCTTGCCGATCTCCCTGATGGGCCGCACTTCAACGTATCCCGCAGATCCACGGCAGGCGGTGGGGATCTTCGCCGCCCACTCGAGAGCTTCGTCGAGGTTCTGGCAATCGAGAATGTAGTATCCGGCGAGCTGTTCTTTAGTCTCGGCGAAGGGGCCGTCAGTGACGAGGACCTTGCCGTCCTGCTTGCGCACCGTAGTGGCGGTGGAGGTCGACTCCAGGGGATCGGCGGCGCGGAAGATACCGCGGCGGTTGGTTTCGTCCATCACTGCAGAATGCGCCGCCGCAACCACTTTGAATTCTTCGGGAGTGGCCGATTCGTTTTCTAGGCTGTAAATCAGCATCATGTAGCGCATGACAAACCTCAGTTTAGCAATTACTCGGGCATAGCGAGAAAAGTCCGTGGGTAGTTCGAATCGGCTTTCACTTCCCGAATCTCGTCGGTGTGTCTGGAGCTGTGAGCTGCAGCAGCCAAAAGCCATTGGTAGCCGTCCCAAGGACCAAATATGGGATGAGGGACGACGTGTCCACGAAGTACGGAAGTTGCGAGCAACTGAATCGTCTTCTCGCGGCTTTCGGAGAAGTGCGCTAGCGCCTCCGGGCCGGCCCAACGACGGGTGGGGCTGACGTGCGGCGGAGCCTGAAGCTTTGTAGACCGTTGCGGAACCTCGGCGAGGATGAAATCTTCGATCTGCGCCAGATTACAGTCCGGATCACAGAGCGGAGCCTCGTCCATCTTGCCGACTATTGTATGCACCCGGCCTTCGATCAGGACGACATGCTCAATGATCTCTGCAATTGACCAGCGGTCCGGAGCAGGTTTGAAGTCCCACTGAGAAGGGGAGAGTGTTGTTGCTGAGTCGACAAGGGCGTCGCGCGTTTCTGTGAGGTACCGCGATGCCTTAGCGATTTGTTCTGGTAACGGTGGAGAAGAAGTCGAAACCATTAGGCCTCCTTTGAACTAATGGATGGGTAAAAAACATTGCAGGAACGCCGAACCAGCGGGCCCGGCGATCCTGCCAAGCTATGAGAAGACCATGATGGGACGGACCTCTATCGAGCCGAAGCGCGCGCCGGGGATTTTTGCCGCAATTGAGGTGGCTTCCTCGGCGCTGTTTGCCTCGATGAGGTAAAAGCCGCCGAGTTGTTCTTTGGTTTCGGCGAAGGGACCGTCAGTAGTGAGCGGCTTGCCATCGCGCACCCGGACTGTTTTGGCTGTGGCGGTCGGTTGCAGCGCGTTTCCGCCTTTGATCGCCTGGCCGAACTGCTGGCCAAAGGCGCCGTACTCGGCCATTTCTGCCTTGTCATAGCCCTTCGCAAAGCGCTTTTCGTTTTCGTAGATCAGCAGCAAGTATTCCATTGTTATCTTCCTCCTATGCGTACGACGCTTGAGATAAGGGAAATCGACACAGTAACCAGAAGATTGTAAATATTTTGTGGCGATTGAGTGTATGGGGAGGAGCAGGCCTAGGAAGGCGGCCCGGGGGTGGCCGCCAATTTGGGGGAGTGGGGGGTTACTGGATGTCGAGCTGGATGTCGCGGACGTTGGTCATGCGGTGCATCTCCGCCAGAAAGAGAAGGGTCTTTGCGTCGTTCTTTAGAGTCTCTTCGTCTTTGCGGATGGTGGTGAGCATCTCCCGCACACGCTGCATACGATACTGCTGAAGGGCGAAGTCGACGTTCTCCGGGGAACCCTGCTGGAGAGCGATGACGTACGGCCACACCATGTGTCGTGCGTGGTCGAGAGAGTTCTTGAAATTGTCGAGCAGGTCGAAATTGAGGTTGTCGGCGAGTTCGGAGTCGGCGATGGGGGTGGAAGCCTTGGCTTCCAAAGTCTTGCAGAGCTGGTTCAGGGCAGCGGACAGATTTCGAATGTCCTGTGCTAGGTCGTTCATCGTTTGGGCTCCTGGGGGAGAGTCATCATCCTAATTCATTCACCTCATATGTAAAGTGACTGTCGGGCAGGCCGGTGCCGGATTGGTACATGTACTTCCGAGTAGAGATCTTTTGAGTCGAGCTGTCGCCGATGCGCGACTCGCGAGGGCCGAGTTACACTAGAAAGCATGGAATCGATAGCGCCTGATACGCTGCATATATGGAAGGAAATGGGTGAGGAGCTGCGGTTGAAATCGGCCGCGGCCTTCTACGCGGACAATTCATTGAAAGAGTTCCAACGCGCTGCGGATATGTTCATTGCGCGCAACAAGAATTTTCGTCCGGCATTTGTGAAGAGACTGCCGGTTGAGAAGCGGGCTTTTTATCTGGCGACCTTGGGCGTTCCGGCCGATCTGATCGGTCAACTGCTGGTTTCATATCACTTTACTCACCAGCGGGCAATGATGTCAGAGTTCCTGAATGCGCTCGGGATCGCCAACGAAAATGGAGTGATCAGTGAGGCCACGGAAGTATCGGCTCCCGCGAAGGAAGTGGTAGTGCGAGCGGTGGAAGAGGTCAAAGGCAAATTTCCTGCTCAGGATCTTTATCTTTATCTGGCAACTCTGCACGCACAGAATCCAGAGACATGGAACGGAGTGGAAGAGGTTTTGCCGGGACTACAGGCTGCGAAGTAAAGATAGGCCGAAAGGCTATGCAGAAATCTTGGACGAAACGCGGCGGGCTTTCAACTGTTCCATTGAGAGCCGGAGCGATTCGGAGCGAAGCTCGCGCAACTCGGTCCTCAACTCTTTTTGTTGCCGCCGCAAGTTCTTCATGAGCAGCAGCAGAGTACGGGAGCGCGCAACGGTTTGAGAGGCGCGTAGCTTGAGTTGCATCAGGATTGCCGCTGGAGCTTCGTCTTATCTTTTTCTTTTGCCTGGGCGTGCGAGATGATCTGCTGGCTGTAGTTGATCATCACCCTAGACTCCCGAATCAGCTTCCTGCTGTGGACTATTCGCTTTTTCCGCTCGGCAACGGCAGTAGTACTCTCATCGCGCTTTTGCATATCGTCCCTCCAGGCAAAATGCCTTTCTACGCAAGGAACCGTGCAGGCGCGCGCGGGGAATTGCGATCAATCAGGTCGAACAGGTCGAGTATAGACCGGTTTCACGGGTGGCGCCGGTGAATCGTTTGCTGCCGCCTTGTTGAGGCAGCGCAACTTGACGCTTGCGTCATGAGAACAAGGCTAATAAGTTAGCGCCTTATTGCTCAGGCATGACGGACCGTGCCGCTGCAAATGTTTTGAACTGGAGGAACTGGTGTTTCGAAAAAATGCGCTACTAACACTGACGGCCGCCAGACCGAAGGTGCTGACGGTTTCAAAAGACAAGCTACTGGTGAATATAAGGCAGAACATACTGAGCAGAGTCGGATACACAGTGACGGCAGCGGAGAATACTACCGATGCGCTGGTTAAATTGGCGTCGCAAAGTTTCGACCTCATGATCCTGTGCCACACGCTGCCGATCCGCGATAAGAACCTTTTGAAGTCGAAATCAAAAGCTAAACACATTCCGGTGCTCTCAATCACCGATCCCGATCACAAGCCGAAGAACGATGCGGAAGTAGACTGCTTGGACCTGGTTGCAGGCTTCGTGGAAAAAGTGAGGGCGCTGACGCCACCGAATGCACCGATACAGCGTGGGCGTGCTTGATACCTGATGCTGGAGTCGGTGTCGCGCGAATGTGCGGCTTGACATAACTCTCAATAACCGCAATGCTTAGTGGCTTCTGGAAGCAGAAAGCGGAAAGCATCTCGGCGAGGATTGATTGAGAGTACGGGTTTTTTATCACGACAAGTGTTTCGACGGTACTGCTTCGGCAGCTCTGTTTTCCCGCTTCTACCGCGAGCGCATTCAGAAGGACGCTGAATTTATTTTCACCGGGCTGGTGCATCGGGCAGGCGCGCTGTTTGACGAATCGCAATTCACGGGCGACGAGAACGCGATTGTCGACTTCAAGTACTCAGCTTCGCCAAAGATCACATGGTGGTTCGACCATCACCAGAGCGCTTTCCTCAGTCCCAAAGATGCAGAAAACTTCCGCGCGGACAAAAGCGGAAAGAAATTCTTCGATCCAGAATACAGATCCTGCACCAAGTTCTTGGCGGACACCACTGCGAGGATATTCGGTTTTGACCAGAGACCGGTCGCTGAATTGGTGAGTTGGGCGGACATCATCGACGGCGCCCAGTACACCGACGCAAAGACTGCGGTAGAAATGGCCGAGCCGGCGATGAAGTTGACGATGGTGATCGAGGCGAACCAGGACCCGGATTTCCCGGACAAATTGATTCCGCTACTCGCAACCAAGCCGTTGGCGGAGATCATCGCGGAGCCGTTCGTGGCGAAGCTGCTGCCACCGCTATTGGAGCGGCATGAAAAATCTATCGAGATCATCCGGAAGCACTCGGAGTGTATTGACGGCACGATTTACTTCGACGTGACGGGATACGATCTTGAGGGATACAACAAGTTCATCCCGTATTATCTACATCCGCAAAGCACCTACAGCATTGGGCTAAGCAAGAGCAGCTTCAGGACTAAGGTGTCAGTCGGGTCGAACCCTTGGACAAACACCCGGCCGGAGGACATGGTCAACCTGGCGGTGATCTGCGAGCGCTATGGCGGCGGTGGACACGCCCGCGTGGGCGCAATCTCATTTCCGACAGACCGCGCGGACGAGGCGCGAAAGGCTGGGAAAGAGATTGTCGAAGAACTTCGAGCGAGCCAGCGGGCGCTGGCGGCCAGAGCGGGAAAAACGAGTTAACGTAACCCGCGCTCTCCTAAAGAGGATTAAGGCTCGACCTTAACCTACTACTAATACTCTATTCCTAATTGTTCCCCTAGATGGCCCAATAAGCTTGAGAGCAACCAGAGCTGGTTTTATGCTCAAGGTCATGATTTTCCGCAAACACATTGGCGGAGAAACTCAGTCAGGAGAATTAATTGTTCAAACGTCCTTATATTTCCTTTACAGCTATTTTTATGTTCGTGTTCTGTGTTTCATCACTCTGGGCGGTGGCTGAAGATAATGCTCCCATGGTCCGCGCCCGAGAGAAAAATACGGGCAAAGCGCCGGCGAAACCGAAGCTTCCCGCGAAGGCGCAAGCCAGCCGCAAATTTGTGCTGGATGTAGTGCAAGCTGCCGTATCTCTGCCGCAGTCAGATCAGCAAGACCGACTGCGGGTTCTGACATCGGCAATCAATGTGGCGTCACCGATATCGCCGAAACTGGCCGCCGGGCTAACAAAAGAAGGTGTGCGGATCGAGGCGGAGCTGATCGGCTTGGGCAAGAAACCGGCAGTGTCACTCGTGGGGTCTGGCCAGGCAGATTGTAAGACCACAGTCGAATTTGTGCAGAGGCTCTACCCAGCGGCGGTAGCTGCGGCAGAGCAGTCGTTGATCGGCGCTTTGTCAAAGTGTCCAAAGCAGACCGGAGACATGGTCCGTACGCGACTGGATGCGGCCCTTGCGCAAGGCATTGCTGCACCCCGGTTGGCGATGGCCGCAATCGATTCTCAACCAGCCCATTCAGCGTGGGCGCAGCAAACGTTTTCGACTTTGTTTTCCTCGTTGCCTAGCGATACCGACAAGGCTGTGACGGAGGCGCCAAACTTCGCTTCCATGTTTGCAACAACAGCAACCAAGATGGACAAGGATGTTGTCCGTGACTCTGGGGTGCACCTGCTGCAATGGCTGGGAAAGCTGAAGGAGAGCGGAGACCGCCAGCTCGCACTGAACATCACGGTGCAGTCGATGAAGGAGACACTGGGTGAAGAGGGCTATCAAAAGGCGCTGGAGAAAGACGTAATGGCTAAACAGGCGGCGGACTTGGCCGGCGCGCCGGGAGAGAGCTCACACCCGCCAGAGGAATCGGTGTCGGTGTTGCAGGCGATGAGCAATTCCGGGACAGACCAGAGTGAAGCGCTGAAGAAGATGCCGGCTTCGTTGAGAGCGCGTCAAGCGGCTGCGTTCGGATTCGCAAACGGAACGTCAGGAGATGTCAAAGGCGCCGAGGGGTATTTTGACGTGGCATTCTCGGCAGCCGATGAGGTCTGGTCGAACAGAGGCGAGACGAATGTGGCGGAACTGGTTGAGGAGATCAGCGAAGCAGCAGCCCAAGTGGATCCCGTCGCCGCTCTGAGGCGCGCGCAAGGATTACAGGATCCGTCAGCTCGAGCGATAGGAATGATCGCTGTTGCGCGAGTGGTCTTAAGCAAGAATCTTCAGTAAATAGAAGTCCCACCCTGTCACTGCGTGACGAGGGTGGGGCAACCTCTTCAATTACTTCTTACCTAAGCTTGCATGATCAAGCAGCAGCTCTGCGATCGCGGAGACTGCGAATGTAATCGTGAGCACTGAAAATGTTTTGCGCGTGCGTGCGCACGATAGCGGAAAGATTGCCGGGAAGAGTTTCGCCCATCGCTTCCTGGTAGGCCTGCTTCACGGAATCTTCGGCAGCTTCCAGCGAACTCAGGATGGCATGATCACCGCCGCCGAGATTTGCTTTCAAGTCCATCCACGCGCGGCGAATCGCACCCGTGGCAGTGCCACTGGTGGCGATGTCGCCCTTGCCGAGCCGCTGGAGTTCATTCTTCAGCTCAGCAGCGTATTGACCACGCTCGAGACTACGTTCGTTGAAATAAGTGCGCATTGTGGGATCGCTGACTTTTCCGGCAGCATCCCGGTAACCCTGCTGCGCGTCGCGGTTGGCTTCAATCAGATTATTGATGACGTCAAACACTTTCTCCGTAGTATTTGCCATTGCAAACTCCTAAATGTAAGGGATTTTGAACAGATAATGAGGTTAGATGTCGGCGGGAGAGAGTGGTTTGCCCGCAATCGGGAGCTGGGGATTCGACGATGCAAACTGGTCAATTCCAGAGCATCAATCTAGAATAGAAGCCATGAGATCTCTCCGAGGGTGCCTTCCTATTCTGCTGCTGGTCCTCTTAGCTGCGACAGTTGCATCAGCGGGAGACGAGGACAACTCCATAGTCAGTTTCACCGTGATCCGCGATTACAACGGCAAGCCTGTACGCAATGCCAGCGTTGTTCTCCACACCATTGACAACAATGGAAAGCAGAAAAAGGGAAGTGCGCAGCTGAAGACCGATGCGGACGGAAAGACCTCATATCCGGGGCTTCCTTATGGCAAGGTCCGCGTGCAGGTGATTGCGCCGGGACTGCAGACCTTTGGCCAGGACTATGACGTGAAGGACAAGACGATGGACATTGAGATCAAGATGAAGCGTCCTACGGACCAATACTCGATCTATAAAGATAAATAGGTTGATGATCTCTGCCGCAATTGAAACCCCGCATGAAGCGGGGTTTTTTAATTGTGAGTGCAATCAGAGTTGGGTTCGGAGATCCTTGCGCAGAATCTTTCCGGAGGGATTGCGCGGGATAGCATCAACAAAACGAACACTACGCGGCTGTTTAAAGCTGCAGAGGCGTTCACCGACATAGCCGCACAGTTCGGATTCCAGCTTTGCCGAAGGCGCGATGCTTTCCCGAAGGACGATAAACGCATAGGGAACTTCGCCGGCGCAATCATCAGGTTTGCCAATGACGCCGCAGTCGCGGACGGCAGGGTGTTCCAACAAGACGGCTTCAACTTCCGCGGGTGCAACTGGGAAGCCTTTGCACTTGATCATCTCCTTGCGCCGGTCGACTATCTTGTAAAAACCGGCATCGTCGCGGACGGCAATGTCTCCTGACCAGTACCAGCCGTCTCGCAAGACCTCACGCGTAGCTTCGGGTGCGTTGAAATATCCCTGCATGAACTGTGGGCCGCGCATTACGAGTTCGCCGGGCTCCCCGACGGGAACGTCGTTACCGGCCTCGTCCACTAGGCGGCAATCGGTTTGTGCGACGGCGGGTCCGATCGAGTCAGGTCGGTAAAGATGAGGTTCCAGGAAACCGAGATGAGTGACCGGAGAAGCTTCAGTCATCCCGTAGCCCTGGCGCACAGGAATACGGGTGAGATTGGTAAATCGGTTGGGCAGCTCGGGTGCGAGAGGCGCCGCGCCGGACTTGGCGGTGCGGATGCAATGGTTCTTGGGAAAGTGTCCCTGTTCGGCGGCAACGCAAAGTCCGTTCATCACCGGCGGAACCAGTGGAAGATAGCTGATCTCCTCGGAGACGAAGAGTCCGAGCGCGCGCTCCATGTCAAAGCGCGCCATGAGCACGATGCTTGCGCCGACCAGCAGGAAGGGATTCAAGATCACGTTCAATCCGTAGATGTGGTAGAGGGGGAGAAAACAAAGTGCGACATCGTTCTCGTCGGGCGTGGCTTTTTCGCCGGGTGCGAGCGTCTGGTACGCATTCGCAAGAAGATTGTGATGAGTGAGCATTACACCCTTGGGTAATCCAGTGGTGCCGCTGGAGAAGGGCAAAGCACCGAGGGTACTGGCGGGGCTGGCGGCGGGACTGGGGATGGTGGCGGAAGAGGGTCTCTGTAGTTCAGAGAAATGTCTCGCGCCCGGTGCAGCATGTCGCGTGGTGAAGACGTGCCGCAACTTGGGGAGTCCGCCAAGATTAACTTCAGCGATCTGAGGGCCGTCGGTGATTAGAGCGACGGCTCCGGAGTTTTCGAGTTGATATCGCGCCTCACGCTCGCGGTAGCTCGGATTCAGAAGTGTGGGAACGGCACCAGCTAGTGTGATTGCATGATAAGAGACAGCATACTCCCAACCGTTGGGCATGTAGATGGCGACGACTTCGCCCGGACGGATACCAACAGCGACTAGATTCTTTGCGGTGATCCCAACCAGCTCGGCGAACTCTGCGTATGAAACCCGGCGCGCGGGACCGATGCAGGAGGTGTCCACCAGCGCGGTCATCTTGCTGAATCTGTTGCATGCGCTGAGAACGGCGTCGTGCAGGAAGATGCCGGTCGGATCGGCGTGGAGTTTGGTGCGAAGCATGGCAGAGGAATTGTATCGTCAATCCTGATTTTTACCACGGAGGCACGGAGGACACGGAGGAAGGCAAGCCTACCTCAGCGGCTAAAGCCGATATGTCTAGCGGTGCTCTTACGCAGGCCTGAAGGCCTGCACCACCCGAGAACTCATGCGGGGCTAAACGCCAGCGCCAACCGAAAATAATCCTGCTCTGAATTAGAATTGAACAATGCAAGAGCTAAAGGGAAAATCAGTAGTGATCACCGGCGGAGCGAAGCGCATCGGGCATGAGATCGCGCTGGAGATGGCGCGGGCGGGAGCGGATATCGCCATCACGTTTCGGACATCTGACCGCGAGGCGAGACGAACGGTGGGCGAATTGACGTCGCTAGGAGTGCGCGCGGTGGCAGTGCAATGCGATGTCCGCGATGAGAAAAGTGTGAAGCAGATGGTACTGCATGTCCGCCGTGAACTAGGCGGGATTGATGTGCTGGTCAACAACGCCGGCTCGTATGACACGGTGGACTTCGAGGACCTGACACTCCAGCAATGGGACGAAATGTTTGCCACGAACGCGACTGGAGCGTTCCTTGTCACGAAGCTTGCGGCGAAGGAGTTGCGCAAACGAAAAGGACGGATCATCAACATTGGATCGCTGGGCGGAATCAGGCCCTGGGCTAGCCATGTCCACTATTGTTCCTCGAAGGCCGCACTGCACATGCTGACGCAGGCGTCGGCGAAGGCGCTGGCACCGGACGTGGTGGTCAATTGCGTAGCACCGGGAATGATCGATCTGGGCGAGAAGAAGCCGTCGGCGACAATGAAGAAGCTGACGAAGAAAACGCCGATGCTGCGCAATGGCAGTGCGCAGGATGTGGCGATTGCGGCGAGATTCTTTGCTGGGACAGCACAGTTTGTTACGGGGCAGATACTGGTGGTGGATGGTGGGTTGGGGTTGGTGTGAGGCAGCAGTTAGCATTTAGCACTTAGCATTTAGTGGTGAATCGTTTAGGCAAATCAAAAGGCTCGCCCTAGCGGAGCTGGGATGGGGTGCCCCGACGAAAATTGGTGAGTTGAAAATGAAAGTGAGTAATAGCTACGCATGGTTCCTGACGATTGCTTCTCTCTGCTTGTTGGTGTCGGGTTGCGCGACCAAAGTCAGTACAGACAAGGTTAGCGGTACATATTTGGCATCTTATCCATTCGGAAGCGAACAGTTAACACTCAATCCCAATGGTACGTTCGTGCAGAAGGTAGTGCTGAATGGAGAAGAACCCGCGGAACAACAAGGGTCGTGGATCTTCGACCCTGAAACAAGCTACGTGACATTTCGAAATCTAGCGGTTGTAGCCGATGGATTTGGAAACCGTATTGATAATTGGAGAAATTCGAAGCCAATTGCGTCATCCTTGCCCGTTGAACGTTTTTATTTCAAGATTAGAATCAGCGACAGCGCCAAGTTTCCGTACACAAAACAGTGACGAATTATGGTCTTTGATACGCATCCCGCAAAATGCATAGATCCTTCGACCCCGCTGCGCTCGCTCAGGATGACAACCTCGAAATTGTAGAGAAAAGAGAAAGCCGCATCAGGTAGATGCGGCTTTGGCTAAAGGCTACGAGCTAAGAGCTGCTCTCTAGTACTGTGCGCAGCGCTCCATTGCGTTCATGATCTTCTCGACCGTGGGCATGTAGAACTTTTCCAGCGGAGGAGCGAATGGGATGGCCGGGATGTCAGGTGCTGTGACACGCAGAATGGGCGCATCCAGGCATTCGAAGGCTTGCTCCGCTATGACGGCCGAAATCTCCGAGGAAATCCCCAATGTGCGATGGTCTTCCTGCACGAGGACGACGCGATTGGTCTTGGCGACTGAATTCAGAATCGTGTCAGTGTCCAGCGGATTCAGGGTGCGGAGGTCAATGCACTCGACGTTGATGCCGTGCTCGCTCTTCATCTTGTCGGCGGCTTGCAACATCAACTGCATGGTGTAGCCGTAAGAGACGGCGGTCATGTCTGAACCTTCCCGACGGACTACGGCCTTGTCCAGCGAGACGGTGTAATCCTCACTCGGCACTTCTTCTTTGATCGAACGATAGAGCTTCTTGTGCTCGAAGTAGATGACGGGGTTATCGTCACGTATCGCGGCCTTGAGCATGCCCTTGGCGTCATAGGGAGTGCTGGGAGCGATCACGCGCAAGCCGGGTTCGTGCGCGAACCAGGTTGTGTTGGTCTGCGAGTGATAGAGTCCGCCGCCTACGCCGCCGCCGTAGCAGATGCGAAGCGTCAGGGGGCATGTCTGCGTTCCCGCACTGCGGTAGCGCAGCTTGGCGGCCTGCTGAGTGATGGCGTCCATGGCCGGAGTGACGAAGTCGACGAACTGAATTTCCGGGACGGGACGCATTCCCGCCATTGCGGAGCCGATCGACGAACTGACGATGATGCCTTCGGCGAGTGGAGAATCGATCACGCGGTCAGGGCCGAATTCTTCGATGAGTCCTTTGGTGGCTTTGAAAGCGCCGCCCATCACGCCTACATCTTCTCCGATGATGTAGACCTTTTCATCGCGCGTCATCTCTTCGCGCAGCGCAGTATTGATTGCATCGATATACGTTGAAAGTGGCATTTAGAGTCCAGTAGTCAGTAGTTGGTAGTCAGTAGTCAGAAAATCAAAAGCTATTTCTGGAGGACAGTCGGAGTCCAGTTCTTGCGGTCGAGTTCGCGATCGCGGATGCTGAACGAATAGACGTGGTCGAGCGCTTCTTCCGGTTCCGGGAACGGAGCTTTTTCAGCGAAGTCGATGGCCGCGTCCAATTCTTTCTGGAAGCTGTCGAGAGTCTGCTGCTTGAAATCGTC
>JAOAPH010000047.1 GCA_025462835.1 Candidatus Angelobacter sp.
GACCTGGCCGGATTGCGCTTCGCTGCCAGTGGGAACAATGTTGTCTCCAGCTTTCACGCTGCGGGTGATCTCAACTTGATTGCCAATCGCGGATGTGTATTCGACCATCACTACGGCATCGGCGCCGTCCGGGACCGGGGCTCCGGTCATGATCTCGACGCAGGTTCCGGAAACAACAGCTCCGATCTCCGGCGGCAGCGATGCTCCCGCTTTTATTTGGCCAATGACTTTCAATCTTGCGGGCAGCCTGCTGAGGTCCTGCGCGCGCAGCGCATAGCCGTCACGAGTGGCTCGGGGAAACGGCGGGAAATCGCGATCAGCAGTGATGTCCTCGGCGAGAACTTGCCCGAGGGAATCTAGAATGGGCCGCAGTTCGGTCTCGCGCGACTGCGACTGCAACGTAGCCGCATGCTGCTCGACGCAGCTCCGTGCGTCGGTAAAAGAGAGCACCGAATTGGGAGCTGTCGAGGCCATCCACAATGATTCTAAAACCTTAGCGATTCTAAAGCGTAAGCAAAGAAAAAGGGCGGCAGATATCCGCCGCCCCTTTGAGGTTCAACTACAAATTACTTTGTCTTCTTCTTGCCGCCAATACTGGTGGTTACCGTTGCGCCGACACTGGTGAGCATCTGTTTGGCCGGTTCGGCAAGTGGGCCGTCAGGCGCCAATTCCAGATATTTGTTGAACGCTTCTGTGGTTCCTGGTACGGGCACCATCTTGTCACCCTTAAAAGTCGCCTTCCCCAGCAGAGCGATGCCTTTGTAATAGTACGGTTCCGGCTTTTCGGGGTTGGCGGCAATCGCTTTGTCATAGGCGGCAATGGCTTCATCGGGCTTGTTCGCATTCGTTAAAGTTGCGCCCAGGTTGAAGTAGTAGCTGCCGGCATTCGGAGGATCGACTTGGACGGCGGTTTTGTAGGCAGCAATCGCCTCGTCAACTTTGCCCGTCTTGGCCAGCGCTTCACCAAGATTGTTGTTGTAGGGACCGACCAAAGTTTTTGTCGCAGGATTCGTAGAGTTGGCGGCTAGCTCAATCGCTTTTTTATAGCTGCTCGCTGCCCCTGTGTATTTTTCTGTCCTGGATGCGGGGTCAGTGTCCTTCCGTGCGGTAATGAGTTGCAGCTCAGCAAGTCGTCCCCAGAGCAAGTCCTTGCTGGGATCGACCTGCGTGGCCTTGGTCATGATGCCGATGGCTTCGTCGATATTTCCGGCCTGCTGTGCCGCACGAGCCTGGGCCAGCATCTCGTTCAAACCCTTGATGGTGCTGTTCTCTTTCTCGATCTTCTCCGCTTCTTTCTTCTGCTCTTCGGTCATCTTGGCCTGACCGGAAGCCTTGGCTTCCGCCATTTCCTTCGCCAGATCGACATCAATGACGTTGAGCGAATCTTCCTTTTGCAGGCTCATGTTGTACTGGTGAACAGAAAAGATCTGTTTGCCGTCCTTACTGATGGTGATCTCGTAGACCCCGGGAGTGATTCCCAGCGAGAAGAAGTCTCCGTTCTTGTCAGTCTTGAGGTGATACTTATGGCCGCTGCCGCTGGAAACCAAGTCGATGACGGCATCGGGCATCGGCTTGCTGTTCTGGTCCAGTATTCTGCCCTTCACCTTGCAAAATCCGGTTTGCGCAACCACGGGTGTGGCAGCCATAGAAAGCAGCGCGATAGTCATCAGCACCGCTAGAAATTTGGTTTTCATTTGCAGCCTCCGAACACAAAGATTCGTTTCAATAATGAATGCACAGTTCAAAAGTCACAGCTCCAGCTTTATCAAAGGTAAAACCAATAGCGGAGAGAGCGCAAGCCTGTATTCCTAGAGTTTAGTACGTTAGATGCTGAATCCGGCAGAATTGCCGCTTTTCAGACACTCTTCTCTTGAAGGCCGCTAAACACCTTTGGTCATCGGCTCCCAGATAAACTTATGAATCTGCAAGCCTAACCGGACATTCAATCCGTCTTCCAATATCCAGTCCACGAGATCCCGCGGATCGAGCATGCAGTTTGCGGCATCGCGCGCCGGACCAGCGTCCTTGCGGAAGGCCGGGGAGAAGAGCACCGAGTTCACCTGCCGCTCCAACCCATGTTCCCGGGTAAAGTCACGGGCAAATTCGTAATCCGGGCGGTCGGCAAGCACGAATTTGATCTCGTCGCGAGTTGTTAGCGCATTCAGGTTCGGCAAATGGAACCGGCCGCCTTCGCCCGATCCCGGACACTTCACATCTACGATCTTGTGCACTGCCTTGGGGACATTCGCCAATGGCCGCTCGCCGCTCGTTTCCATCAGCAATTGGTATCCCGAAGCGAGCAGACGATCGAGGAGTGGAAGCAGTTCCTTTTCCTGCAACATCGGCTCTCCACCGGTGATCTCGACGAGTTTCACCGGAGCGAGTTTCGCGACTTCAGTTTCCACTTCTTCCAACGACATCTTCTTACCGCCACTGAAGGTGTATTCGCTGTCACACCAAACGCATCGGAGATTGCATCCGGCGAGGCGGACGAAAATACATGGCAATCCCGCAAAAGAGGATTCGCCCTGCACCGACTTGTAGATCTCAATGATGTGCATAAAGCAGTAGCAAGTAGTCAGTAGCCGGTTAAAAGCACGCGAGGTCGGCTATTCGAAGTAGGTGGCATTGGTAGTGTCTGTCTCGAACATGGTCACGGCCTTTACAGAGACACGGCCATTGGTCACCGACTGAAGTCTGCCGTTGGTTTCCTGATAGAAATAGCGGGCCAGATTCTCTGCTGAAGGATTCAGTTCAGTGAACGGAGCGATCTCATTGATCATCTGGTGATCAAGACGCTCGACTACGCTGCGCATCACGCTCTTCAGGTCTTTGAAGTCGAGCAGCAATCCGGCCTTGTCGAGTTCGCGGCCCTGCAAAGTGACCAGCACTTTGTAATTGTGGCCGTGCGGATTCTCGCACTTGCCTTTGTAATTGCGCAGGTAATGGCCTGCCGCAAATGTCTCTTCCACGGTTACTTCGAACATCCGCCCTCGCGCCCCTGCCGCTTGTGTGCAGCGCGGGCCTGTGTGCAACCTTCTATTTTAGCGCGAAGTACTACCGGGGTGCTTATTCAGGCTCTGGGGCTCGCCGATTCGCTTGATATCAGTGGGTTCTACGCATCCAGAAACTCGATGGCCACACGCGTCTGCCGTCGATGGTTGGAATGAACTGCTTCTTGGCCTCAGGCATGCGAAGGTAGCTGTCCCGCCATTTCGGAAAAGATTCCTCCAGGGCGTCGGGATGGAAAAGTTGCATGGCGCTGCTGGCCCACAAGACTTCAAAGTTCGAATTAAAAGTCAGAAACGCTTGCAGTAAATACTGTTCTGACCAGAAGCAGAAGGCTTCCATCACGGATGCCCGGGGATAATCAGATGGCAGGAAGATGTCATGGACGTGAACGATCACGCCCTTTTGCAGGCGCGGCAGGATCTCCAGGTATTCGTAGACCACATCGTTGCCAATCGAAACGACATGGCTGGAGTCGATGAACAGTATGTCACCGCTGCCGAGAGATTCGAAAAGTTCAAGATGCACTTGTTGCACAGGCTTTTCAATCAAAGTCGATAACCCGGGGATACCCTGCTTCAGTACCTTGTCGGGCATGGGCTCGATGGTGATCAATTCGCAGTTGGCGCGGTCCCGTCGAACATTCTCGCGGATGGCGCGCGAGGTAATGCGCGTGGAAAATCCACCGCCGATCTCAATGATGCGTTTCGGCTTATAGTGCCGGACCATGCAATACAAGGTTTCCGCGTCAACACTTTCGTATAAGCCATTATTGCCGTGATATTCGTATGCCGGAGTTGCAGCAGCATCGGGATAAGAGAATTCGGCCTTATACCGCGATGCAATGTGCTCAAGGAATTCCAGCTGGTTCTCGAGCCGCAGATCGACGCCGACGGGATTCGCGATCATGGGCCAATCGCGCTGCTCCAATTCCGCAAGATACGGGATAGGCCAATAGAAATGGCGTGGCGTGACATTCACGCCCATTTTCTGCAGCATCTTGAAAGCCGCAATGATCAGCGGGCGAACGCGGGCGTTACGCCGCATTCCCATGGCTACATTTAAGAAACCTGGAGTGGTCTGGTCAATGGCAATTGCAGGAGCGTTATTAGACATAGTTATCAACTGGGGAACAACTGGAAAACATCCGCCTTGTATTGGATAGATTCAGACGAGCAAAGGTTGGAAGGTGAGATACAAACAACTCGGAGCAGAAATTACACGGTTGAAAACTTCTCGTCGGGAATTCGCGATGCGAGTTGATGAACCGGGTTGTCCGGAGTGGTGCGCCAACCCCTGTCACCGGAGCCCAAAGAAGAACTCCACGTCCGCCAAGTCCGTGCTTCGCTTGTACTTTGGCAAGCTATCAAGAAAGACTTTGCCATATCGTTGCGTTCGAATGCGGTTGTCCAGCAGCACGAGCACTCCCCTGTCCTGGAGCGAGCGGATAAGACGTCCGAATCCCTGTTTTAAAGTGATCACCGCTGCCGGAACCTGGTAATCGAAGAACGCGTTGCCGCCATCGGAATTGATGGCGCTGATGCGCGCAGCCACCACCGGATCATTGGGCACGGCGAACGGTAACCGGTCGATTATCACGCAACTCAGTTGCTCACCTTGTACGTCCACACCCTGCCAGAAAGATGATGTCCCAAATAGGACGGCGTTCGGTGTGATACGGAATTCATCGAGCAACGCGTTCTTAGGGGCGCTGCCCTGAAGGAGCATGGGAAATTCCAACTCGCCGAGCAGGCGCTCATAAACATCATTCATCAGCGCGTAGCTGGTAAAAAGGCAGAACGCTCTTCCTTGCGAACATTCCAGCACGCGGCGGATCTTGTCGGCGGCGCGGCGCGGGAAATCCTCCGCGCGCGGATCCGGTAGATCGGGTGGTACATAGAGCAGCGCTTGTTGCGAATAGTCAAAGTGCGATGGCACCACGAGTTCGCGCGCATGTTCTAATCCGACACGCTTGCGCATGTAATCGAAACCACCGGAGACGGCCAGAGTTGCGGAAGTCAGAACAGCGGTTTCCACATTCTCGAAAAGCGTTTGCTTCAGGATCTGCGACACATCGATCGGTGTCGCCTGAAGAAATACGTTCTGCTGGCCACCACGCCTCATGCCGCTGCCTCCGCGGCGCTCGATCCAGAAGACTGTGTTGCGGTCGCGCGATTCCATAAGGAATGAAAGCTGCGTTTGCAATTCATTCACGCGGCGGATGAAATTGAAGACCTCTTCCGGCTTCTGCTGCATGCCTTCCAATTCGGAAGAGAGGCGCGTCAGCGCGTTCATGATGGAGAGATATTCGTCCCCATTTTCTTCGAGAAATTCCGCACGGTTGGCGAAAGCGAAACGGGAATCGCCGGGCGGCAACAGCGCAAAAAAGAACTGCGCCCGCTCTCGTAGGCTGGCGTTTGCCGAGATGATACCGGCCGAGAGTGCTTGCTTCTGCCGCAGGGTGTACTCAATGTCCCGCGCCAAGTCATTGAAGCGCAGGTTGCTGACGGTCACGCCGAAGTAGCTGCCAGCGACGTCTTCGAGTTCATGAGCCTCGTCGAAGACCACTGCGGAAAATTCAGGCAGGATGCCGCCGCCACCCACGCCTTCAGTCTGTTGCCGAATGGCAAGATCGGCAAAGAAGAGATGATGGTTCACGATAATGATGTCGCTCTCCATCGCGCGGCGATGCATCTCCGTGATGAAGCACTTGTCGAATTGCGCGCACTTCTGGCCGATACAGGCTTCATTGCGCGCATCAATCTTCGGCCACAACGCGCTTGCTTCCGGTAATTGCGAGAGCTCGGCGCGGTCGCCCGTCTCGGTACTCTGCTCCCACTCTGCTATTTGGCGATACTGCTCGACCTCTTCCAATCCGTTAAGCACCGGCTGGCTGCTGAGGTCATACAGTTTTTGCCGGCAGAGATAGTTGTTGCGGCCTTTCATGTAGGTAACGCGCAACTTGCCAAGTGACTGCTCCAGGAAAGGGACGTCCTTGTAATAAAGCTGTTCCTGCAAATTCTTAGTGCCCGTAGAGATGATCACGCGTTTGCCGGACCGGATCACTGGTAGCAGATACGCCAGCGTCTTCCCTGTGCCGGTTCCCGCTTCCACAATCAGGTGGCGCTTCTCCGTAAGAGCCTGCTCGACGGCTTCCGCCATCTGCAGTTGTCCCCGACGAAATTCGTAGGCGGGATGAGCCGCGGCCAGCACTCCCCCGGGCGCGAAGAACTGATGCAGCGAGGGCACTTCGGCGTGTGCGACTTCAGAAGCTTCGGAGACTTGGGCGGCGGGTTTGGGTGTGGATGACAATGCGGATTGCTCTGGGACCGAGTACTACTCACTATAATAGGAACCGACCCTATTTTCAGCACAGAGTGCTTTCACAGCCGAGGCGGCTGTGCCACACCTGCAGCGCATCGGATAAATTTTGCTAAAGACTGCCACAAAGAAGAAAAAGAAACACTCTGATTCATTGCCGACGCTTGCCATTGTCGGCCGCCCGAACGTGGGCAAGTCCACGCTGTTCAATCGTTTGGTCGGATCACGTCGCTCGATCGTTGGCGATGAGCCGGGCATCACGCGTGACCGCATCTACGGCAGCGCGCAATGGAATGGGCGGGAGATCCGCGTGGTGGACACCGGCGGCATTGTCCCCGACGACAAGGAACTGATCCCCACCGAGATTTACAGTCAGGCCAAAGTCGCGCTCGAAGAGGCCGACGCCATCATCATGGTCGTCGATGGCCGCTCCAACCTTACCGCGACTGACATTGAGCTTTCGCGCATCCTCATGCGTGGCGGCAAACCACTATTCCTTGCCGTCAATAAGATCGATTCCCCGAAGCAGCAGGCGGAAGCGGAAGAATTCAGACGACTGGGAGTCCGCAATGTCTATTTTGTTTCGGCAGAGCATGCCACGAATGTGGCGGAATTGCTGGAAGCCGCGCTTTCCGCGATGCCGGAAAGGCCAAAGGCTTTAACCGCAGAGGTCGCGGAGGTCGCAGAGGAACTCGAAATTAAAGCCGAAGTTCCTCCGGAAGAGCGCGAACGGTCGGCGATGCCCGATGAGATCAAGATCGCCATCATCGGACGCCCGAATGTGGGCAAGTCCACGCTGCTGAACCGGCTGACCGGGACGGAACGCGCAATCGTCTCGCCCATTGCCGGCACTACCCGCGATGCGGTGGATGAACTTGTCCAGAAGGATGGAAAGAAATATCGCTTCATCGATACGGCCGGAATCCGTCGCAAGGGCAAGACCCGATTAATGGCGGAAAAGCTCAGCGTGGTGATGGCGCGCAAGCATCTGGAAAGCGCTGATGTTGCGTTGCTGGTGGTCGATGCTGTGGAAGGTGTCACCGCAAGCGATGCCACTATTGCCGGATATGCGCATGAGAGTGGACGCTCGGTGATCATCGTCATCAACAAATGGGACTTGGTGACCAGCGCCCGCACCGACGGGAAGCCTCCGGCAGACCGCGAAGTCTTCGAAGAGCAGGCACGACACGCGCTGAAATTCCTGAACTACGCGCCAATCGTCTTCGTCTCCGCGGCGTCAGGCAAAAATGCCGACAAAATCTTCACGCAGGTGGAAATCGTCGCGAAGGAGAGGTTCAAGCGCATCACCACCGGACAGATGAACCGTTTTCTCAAGCATGTGGATTTCGAGCGGGCTTCGGTGCCTATGAGCAAGCGGGTGCGCATCTACTATTTGACTCAGACCAACGTTGCGCCGCCCACGTTCATCCTGTTCGTTGACCGCGACGTGGACCTGCACTTCTCATATCAGCGTTTTCTTGAGAATCAGATTCGGGAGTCGTTCGGATTTATCGGCACGCCGATCTGGATCAAGACCAGGCCGAAAGAGCGGAAGCAGTAGCGATTCTCAACAGTGTGCAAGTAAGAAAGGCGCCAATCGGCGCCCTCGTTACATAGCCTTTATCGATCTAGTGTTTAAGTGGATTGATTTTCTGGCCATCCCCTTTGCACCCAGTGGGTAATGGCTCATTGCTCGATGATCCCGCTGCGCGTGCAGCTTTGATCTGGTTGATAGCGTTATGACAGGCTGCATTGTCTAACTGCATTGAAGAAGCATCGTTGCTGGCATTATTCTCGTGACTGGCTTGTCTTCGCTTGGCATCGGCGCACGCTTCAAGCGCTCCAAAGCTGCTGCAGCGTCCGGCTTCTCTGGCCGCCGCAGATTCCGATTCATACGCTGCGCGGTGATTGTCATAGTCGCGTTCAGCTTTTGCGTACGCCGCCCAACCTTTCTGCTCTGCGGAGCTTCCGCTTTTTGTTGAAGAACTTGAGCCGCTGCTGCTGCTGCCGCCGTTAGCTTCGCAGTAGAATCCGCCATTCTCGTGTTCCGCCAAGTGCGTCCCCGCTCCGCATTTTGGCGTGTGAATCTTCTGCGCGAATGCGCTGCTGCCACAAAGCAAGAGGATACAAATCAAAAGCGATGAACTGAAATGCTGTTTCATGATCCTCGTTTCAAATAGGCCGCGCGCTTCTACGATCCGAATAACACTACACGCGAGCGCGTGCCTCGCCACATTACGACGGTAAGCCTGGTAATGCGTCTGGCGGCATGTCAGGTGGAGGGCTCTCTGGCGCGCTTGGAATCGGCGGCACGCTTGCGGGCGCAGCTGCGGGCGGCTCGGGATGCATGAACGTCCACAGTGGCTCGTATCGGCTGCCGAAGAAGTTCAGCGCATATGACTCATAGAACATTACCGCGGGTGCGGCGATGACGCCGAGCACGAACAGGACTACGGGAAGGACGATCACGACGGTCAGGGTCACGAGTAACGCAATCATCACCGGACTTTGGAATGTGCCGGGACTGACCGCTACAGCGAAAACAGCCAGGATAGCGAACGGAATCGCCAGAATGATCAAAAGGATTACATTGATGATTGTCAGCACTATTCCCACCACGATAGCCATGACAATCTTCATCAAGACGTAAATGGCAAAATCGCCCTTCGCCGTTTTCACCATCGCCCACAATTTGCGCAATGCGTTGGGAATGGTGATGTCTTCCAGCGCGATGATGGGCACCGCGAAGTCCTTGGCAAACAACGCGATGATCGCGAAGATCAGAACGAGCACAAAAAACAATGGGAGCAGGATCAACAGCGCAAACAGGAATATCCCTAGATGCTCTTTCAAATGATGAATGATCCCCATGCGCCAGGCCAGCAGCAGAGGCGGGCCTACCAAGACCAGATAGATTGCCAATGCAATTCCACCAAAGGCCAACTGGAAGAGGAAATAACGAACGCCATGGCTGTGCCATCGCGACCAGCCCTCGCGGAGGCGAGAGCGCCCGGTTGCGACTGTGTCGAAAAACATGAAGCGGGCCACGCTGGCGACATACAAATGTACAAACGCAAGCAGTACGACCAAGACCACCACGATCGTGATCAATGCGGCTAACTGCCCGGCACCGATTCCGGGGATGTGCGGGATCGCGGGAGCGGAGCTTCCAGATTCCGGATGGGTAATCTTGCCGAGATTGCCAATTCCCCTGAAATTGCATCCTCCCTGGCTGGCAAATTCGCCTGTGGCCAATCCCAAAAGCGCCAAGCGCCACCATCGCGCCCAGCGAAACGGCTCGAACAAGAATTTTTCGGTCCTGTCCACGGCGGGACGGATGGACTCAACGGCGGACAACGGCTTTATGGGCATGCGCTCTGCTCCAGTGCTTTAGGCAGACGAACGAATTAGAGCCTAAGTTTCACGCATTCACGTGCGCACGCGATTGTAGCGTTGATTCCGCCGCTTTCCACCAGATTTCGAATGCAGCCAGTGCCTGCTCGCAAACCATCCGATGTCGCTCTTTTTTGTCGCGGACACGGCGGCGGGTCTGGTCATCCAGCGCAGGCAGCAGATCGAAGGTGATGTTCGCCGGCTGAAAGCGTTTGGGATCGGCATTAGTGATGTAGTTCACCAGCGAGCCGAGGGCGGATTCGCGCGGTGCGGGTCGTAATTCGGATCCAAGCGCGCGCGCTGCCACTTGCATGCCCACGAGTTGTCCTGTGGCAATGGATTCGGTGTATCCCTCGACTCCGGAGATTTGTCCGGCGAAGAAGACGTTCGGATACGACTTCATCGCCAGAGTCGGCCCAAGCAGTGTGGGCGCATTGATGTATGTGTTGCGATGGATCTGTCCGTAGCGCAAGAATTTCGCATTTTCCAGTCCGGGGATGAGCCGCATCACACGCGCCTGCTCGCCGAATTTCAAATGGTTCTGAAAGCCGACGAGGTTGTAACTGTCTGCGCGCAGGTTTTCGCTGCGCAACTGCACCACTGCATACGGGATCCTGCCGGTCTTGGGATCTTTCAGGCCCACCGGCTTCATGGGACCAAAGCGCAAAGTGTCGCGGCCACGGCGGGCGATCTCTTCGATGGGCAAACATCCTTCGAAGTAATTCAGCTTTTCCCAATCTTTGCCTTCGACCGATTGTGCTTCAAGCAGGGCGTCCAAAAAGCGCTCGTACTCTTCTTTCGTGAACGGACAATTGATGTAGTCGGCAGTGCCTTTGTCGTATCGCGCGGCCAAATAGCACTTGTCCATGTCAATGGAATCGAATTCGACAATAGGACTGATGGAGTCGTAGAAAAACAAATGAGCGCTGCCGGAGAGGCGCGCGACTTCCGCAGAGAGCGCGTCCGAGGTCAGAGGTCCGGTGGCAATCACGGTAAGCGTGTTGGGATCGGCATCGTCGATGGCCGTGACTTCTTCGCGGTGGATGGTGATGAGTGGCTCGTTGGAAATCGCCTCAGTGACTTTCTTCGAGAAAATGTCGCGATCCACGGCGAGGGCATGTCCCGCAGGCACAGCCGACTCGCGCGCACAATTCAGCAGCAACGATCCCGCGCGGCGCATTTCTTCTTTCAATACCCAAGGCGCTGAGTTTTCCGATTCTGATTTCAGCGAATTGCTGCACACCAGCTCGGCGAAGTCACTGGTCTGGTGGGCCGGTGTCGAGCGCACGGGACGCATCTCGTAAAGATCGACGACCACTCCGCGACGGGCGCATTGATATGCAGCTTCTGTTCCGGCCAATCCTGCGCCGATTATTTTTATTCTTAGTGTCACTAAACCTCGTCTCCCATTTCCGCCATCCGCTTCAAGGCGTCATTTTCCACCCGCATGGTGAGCCACTCTTTCATCACCTCCGCGCCGAGTGATTTATAGAAATCGAGCGCGGGAGTGTTCCAATCGAGCACCTGCCATTGAAATCGCCCGCAATTTTCTTTTACAGCTGTCTTTGCCAGATGCAGCAGCAACGCCTTGCCGATTCCCTTCCCGCGGAATACGGGCCGCACAAACAGATCTTCCAAATACAGTCCCGGGCGACCCTGCCAGGTGGAGTAGTTGTAGAAGAACAGCGCGAACCCGGCGGACTTACCATCCCACTCGGCGATGACTACGCGAAATTTGGGAGCGACGTTCGGCGTGAAGCCGTCGCGCAGCAAGTCTTCACTGGTTGCTACAGCGGCTTGCGGCTCACGTTCGTACTCAGCCAGTTCGCGGATGAATTCCAGAATGAGCGGGATGTCGTTTGCTGTCGCGGGTCGGATGGAGAGCATAGTAGCTTAGCAGTTGGGAAACTCTACGGGAGCAAGGCTATTATACGAGGCTGCGGCGACCGCACCCGAAAGGAGCATGTCTATGGCAAGAATCAGCTATGTAGAGCCGGAAAACGCGAGCCCTGAAGTAAAGGAGATATATGAAAAGACATTCAAGGGTAAGCCCGGAAACGTCCATAAAGCGATAGCGCACGAGCCACGCGTGCTGAAGAGCTTTCTCAGTTTTTATGCCAGCGTGGGGCGAAGCCTTGAACATAGGCTCTACGAGCTGGTTTATATCAGGGTCTCCGCGCTGAACCAATGCAACTATTGAATGCAGCATCATCTTGCTTCGTCGAAGCAAGTAGGAGTGACCCCGGAAGATTGGAAGGCGTTGAAGAACGGTCCTTCCAGCGGCAAGTTCACTGATAAGGAACTCGCAGCACTGGCGTTCGCGGAAAAGCTCACGCTCACGCCAGCCAAGATCAACGATGCGGATGTGGCGGCCCTTAAAGCGCATTTCACTGACGCGCAGATCGTGGATCTGGATCTGCTGATCGGTTTGATCAATCTTACCAATCGTTTCACTGACCCGATGGGACTGGAGTTGGAGTTTCCCGCGGAGAAGGTCTAAGGGCCTTTAACCGCGGATAAAGGAAAGATTAGGGCGGATTAAAGGCAAACCTGGCATTGGTTTGTTTTTATAAAATCACGCGCGCATCGCCTTCGCGGCGGGTGATGTGTTCGCGGTCGAGAAATTCGAGCAGCGGGATGGCATATTTGCGCGAGATGCCGGTCATGTCTTTGAATTTCGCGACATCGATCCGATTCGATTTCGATTTGTAGTCTCGCACCGTCTTTCGCAGGGATTCCAGCGTAGCACTGTGGAAGACGAGGTCGTCGGAGAGTTTGATCAGCACGCGGTCGCGGAGCAGGAGCGTGACGATCTTTTGCGCTCGAGTCTTATCGAGCGGCAGGCCGGCGATGACTTCCTTAAGCGCCGGGACTTTCAGGCCCGCGCTGGAGAATGCATTCTCGATCGTCTGCCGCGCCTCGGCCTCCTCATCTTTCATCACCACGCCGCGGCCGGCAAGGCGGATCTGTTCGCCGGTGATTTGAATCTTCTTTTCTGTTGTGAGAGCGTCGAGAACGGCAGCGAAAACCGCTTGCTTGACTCCCAGCTTCTCCCGCAGTTCTTCCCTGCCCATTCCTGCAACCAGCGGATTGGCCGCATGGAAGGCCGTCACCGTTTCAATGGCTGCCGACTTGGCCTGTTGAAATGACTCCGGCGCAAGGAGAATATCCGACACTCGCAACAGTTTCTTGTCGGAAATCAGTTGTGAGGCAGTGCTCTCAACGACGGCGCGCGGCCATCCTGTTTCCGCGACAGCATCGGAAAGACTAAGTCCATTCTGTTGGCGCCGGGATATGCGCGCCAGCAGCTTATCTCCGGCTGATGCCGCCGTCATGGTTTGCAGGAATTGTTCCAAAGCAGCCGGAGCCGCTTTCTTCAGAGGAAGAGAATCGAGCGCCATGCCGCCGCCGATCGTCACCACGGGAGAGAACTGGCGCAGGATGAAACGGTCATCCGGCAGAAGCAGAACGGGTTCGGCAAAACGCAACCGCGCAAAGGCGGTATGTCCCGGATAAATCTGTTTTCCTTTGTGCAACACCACTTCGGCGACAGTTTCGGAGGTATAGCTGTGGAAATGCACGCGGGCACGATCGCGCAGCGGTTTGGCATCCTCAAGTAACTCGATCTGCACGTCAGCGCGGGTGGTGCTGCGGAAATTGCCGGGCGCAACCAACGTCATTCCCCGCGAGAGTTCGTCCTTGGAAACTCCGGCAAGGTTCAGCGCGGTACGTTCTCCAGCCATGGCCTGCACTGCCGGCTGATTGTGGACTTGAACTCCACGGACGCGGAGTCTTTGAGGCGTTGCGGCGCCGCCCAACACCTCGACTTCATCTTCCGGACGGACGCTGCCCGAAACCAGCGTGCCCGTGACCACGCTGCCAAAGCCCTTCATCGCAAAAACTCGATCGATGGGCAATCGAAAGATGGAATCGGTATTTTTCGCAGTGATCTGCTGCGCTGTCCGCGCCATCTCGCGCTTGAGCTGCTCAAGCCCCTCGTTGGTTGCCGCACTCACCGCGACGATGGACGATTGCGCAGCATCAAGGAACGAACCGCGCACGAACTCTTGCACTTCCATACGGACCACTTCAAGGGTCTCTGAGTCGACGGCATCGGTCTTGGTCAGCACAGTGATGCCGCGACGGATGTTAAGCAATCGGCAGATCTCAAAGTGTTCGCGGGTCTGCGGCTTGATGCCTTCATCGGCGGCGATGACGAGCAGGACGAAGTCTATGCCGCCAATCCCGGCGAGCATGTTGCGCACGAATCGCTCGTGTCCGGGGACATCGACAAAGCCAAGACGGAAGTTCTGGTCGCCTGCCTCAGATAACAACTCCAGATTTGCGAAGCCGATATCAATGGTGATGCCGCGGCGCTTTTCTTCCTCAAGACGATCAGCATCAATGCCCGTCAGGGCTTTTACCAGCGATGTCTTGCCGTGATCGACATGACCGGCGGTGCCAACAATCACGGACTTGGCGATAGGCGGCATGGGAAAGATTGTAAAGCAGGAGTCAGTAGTCAGTGGT
>JAOAPH010000049.1 GCA_025462835.1 Candidatus Angelobacter sp.
AAAATGCGCGAGGCCAGAGTTGCTGGGCTGGTGCAGCGGACCATGATCTGCATCGGGTGCTCGGTCACGTCGCTGCGCACGCTGTGGATCGCACCTTCTGCGACGACGTATCCACTGCTTAGAAGAATGACTTGATCGGAGATGCGGTCAACCTCATGAAGAATGTGGCTGGAGATAATCACGTGCAGTCCTTCTTTGCCGATGGATTCGAAGAGTGCGAGCGATTCGGCCCGCGCCATCGGGTCTAATCCGTTCAGCGGTTCATCGAGGATCAGCACGGTGGGACGGTGCGCGATGGCCTGAGCCAGCCTGATTCGTTGTCGCATGCCCTTGCTATATCCTGAAACTTTGCGGTGCGCTGCTTCGGTCAAGGTGACGCGCTCGATTGCCTCCATAACCATCCGGCGAGCTTTGTCGCGAGGCATGCCATGCAGCAATAGAGCGGTGTTGACTAGTTCAAAGCCGGTGATGCCCTTGGGGAATGAATCAAATTGCGAACAGTAACCGACCGTTGCAAAGAACTGTTCAGGGTCATCGGGGGAAAAGCCACAGACGCTCAGCCGTCCTTCGGTGGGGCGAACCAAACCGGTCATCAGGTTCATGAGCGTGGTCTTGCCTGAGCCGTTGGGGCCCACCAGGCTGGTAACGCCTAGCGGAATCTTCAAGCTGACGCGGTTTACGCCCAAGACCTCTCCATAAAACTTGGAGACGTTTTCGAAGACAATCTCGCGATTGAGGATTGCAGACACTATCGAACCACCTCTCGCGCTTTCAATTTCCGATTGAGCATCAGCAGGCAGAATGCGGTTAAGCCCAGCAATGCAATCCACGCAGCCCACGCGGGCAGTTGGACAAATGAACCTCTGACATTGATCCTCTCGCTAAATTGTTCCACACGGAAGAGATCAAGCCAAACCACGCTGATGAGGTATCCCAGGTTAAAGAGTTTGCCCCAGCTAGTGCGAAGAACTTCGTTCACTGCCTCTCCAAAGGCAGCAAGCGCAAAAAAGACGCCGAGCATCAACGTAGTTGAGGCGATCTTCCATTTGACCCAAGCTGATAAAGCCAGAGATAAAAGAGCGATCAGAGCGATCCAAAGCCAAGAGCCTATAAAGATGGACCCTGCGACCCAATAGAATTTCGAGAACCATTCCCATCCGGCCAGATTCGCCTGCAAACCAAAGATAATGAGGCCCGGGACCCACGTGATCGACGAGAGCAGGATTGCGATCACTGAGAACTTGCCTAGCACGTATTCTGTCCGGGAGAATGGGCGCGCGAAATACAAAGGCAACGCGTCGTTGGAGAGATCGGATGAAACCAGCCCCGGCCCGACCCATGAAGCGATCAGAAAGCTGAGCGTCGCCTGAAAAAGCAGATAGCGCATGAAGAAAAAGTTGTCGACATTCAAGATGGCGCCCTTCATGTTCAGCAATGCCTGGGCGGCGGTGCTGTGGCTCACATAAATCGCCAACACGAAAAGCAGGGAAGGAATATTGCAAGCAACAAAGAATGCCAACAGAGGCCGGGAATCGAACAGGGTCTTCAACCCATAACGGGCCAACACCAGAAAGCGAAAGTTTTCATTGGTGAACCGCCCGGAATATGGCCGATAGATGCGTCTATAGACTGCCATTGCTCTGCGCCTTCACCTTTGCCTGCGGAAATTTGCCGTCCATGGCGCGCAGGAAAATGTCTTCCAGGGAGTCACGCCGATAGTTCATTTTTCGTATTTGCACCGAGTACTGCGCGGCAGTGCTGTAGAGCTGCCGCATTTCGACGTCCTGAGGCAAGACAAGCTTAGCCCGGCCGTTGCTGAACCACGCGCACTCGCAGCCCAATTGTTCAATCGCCTGAGAAAAATCGTCCTTTGCGCCGACAGTCTCCATCTCAATGAATTTGCGGTTGGAGCGACGCTCTTCATCCAAGTTGCAGTAGGCTGCGACTTTTCCGTCCCGAAGTATCAAAGCTTCTTCGCAACACTCTTCGACGTCGCGCAAGAGATGCGATGAAAGAATGAGGTGCATTCCCGGGGTGTCGCGGATCTCGCCGATGAGCTTGATCATTCGCTGCCGTGCCGGCGGGTCGAGTCCGTTCGTGGGCTCATCGAGGAACAATAATTGCGGACCGTGCACGATAGCCTGCGCCAATTTCGCCATCTGTTTCATGCCCAGCGAGTAAGTTCCGATCTTGCGATATCGGACTTCACCCAAGCCGACGTAATAGAAAGCTTCATGCGCGCGTTCGAGGGCTTCGTTGGAGGGAAGTCCGGAAATCTCTGCCATGTAGCGGACGAATGCCACTCCGCTCATTTCAGAGATGAATGAATCACTCTCCGGCATGTAGCCGATGATGGTACGCAGTTCCTTGGTATGCGTCTGGATGTCTTTGCCGAAGATCCTTGCTGTTCCTGAAGAGGGAGGAAAGAAGCCAAGAAGCGTGTTGATCAAAGTGGACTTGCCGGAACCGTTGGGACCCAGCAACCCGATGGCGCGTCCTTTTAAAGATGCGCTCAGGTTGCTGAGGATGGATATGCCCCCCAACTGGACACTCAGGTTCTCGAGTTCAATCACCGTGGACACGTCCCTTGTTACGGATTTGGAGTGGTTCTTGTTCCCGGGGCGAGGCGCAATAACTGTGAAAGCGCAAGATTGTTCACGTCGAATCCGAAGAACTTGCTGGCCGTGGCAATCTCGATGCTGTTGTCATCACCGTAAGCACATATCAGACTGGGTCGCGCATTCGCGGCGATGGTCTGCAGCGACTGGGCTTCATTCGGATTCAGCTGCTCACTGAGCGGCCCGGCAATGCTGGCCAGGTTCTGGTAGATCAACCCGGAGGCATCTGTGTGCCGGTCTTTCGGCAGCAATGATTTAAATCCGGTGGAGCGTGTAAGTGTAATCCCACTCTCGCGAATTCGGATGGCTTTTGTCACCAGTGCTTGCGATGGCGCTGCGACCAGGTATCCGGAGACGAAGGTGTAATGGATCTCCAGAGGAATCGGCGAAGTCGCGGAGCTGACGGTGTAGAAGATTCGTCCATCTTCCTCAACTTGATTCAGGCTGAAGCCGGGGCGGTTGTGTTGCAGCGCTTTTGCGTTCACGTCCTGGACAAGCTTTTGCAGCGTTGATTGCAGCTTGCTTTGGTCGTTGACTTCGATCACGAATTTCCACGATGGTGTAGGCAGTATTGGGCCATCCATCGCGATTGCGAAGTCGCCACCGAGCGTGGCAGCGAGTTCCTCACGCAGATCAAAGTTCATCTCCGCCTGGAACTCTGCCCTTGCGGCGTCGGAATTTTTTCCTGAGCTGCTCATCAGGGAGAAAACATCATCCAGCATGGCCGCAGGAGATTTCATCGTTGCGGCAGCTACGACGGTCGCATCCGGAGAGACAAAGTCGAGCGAGCCCATCCCCGAAGGTGCGGCCAGCCATGATGCCAGTCCTGATCGCTGCGCATTGAAGGTCATGGTTGCACGATTGTCGGGTTGACCACTCTCATCGCGGCGTTTCACTACGAGGAATCTCGCTTGTCCGAATCCGGATTGCTGCAACACTGCCATATGTTTCGGTTGTTGTCCGGACTTCAGCGATTCCAATTCCTGGTGCGCGATCATTTTTTCCAGGTCGGCGGCGAAGAGCAGGCCGGCACCTTCCTGATAAGAAGCGGCGATGGCTTGTCCAAAGGACGACTCAGCGAAGCCGGTGTTTCCACCTTCGGCGCGGCGGGCGGCAAAGTTCTGTAGAGCTTGACCGTCAATCGACGCCAGCAGCAACTCCTTGCCGGCCATGATGGCGATGTTGCCCTTTTGGGAAGTCACTCCGGCCACAGCTCCGGGTTCGTCAACAATGGTGATCCGCTCTTTTCGCTCAGGAGTCATTTCTGAGCGCTCGAGCTCAGATTGCAGGAACTCCCGCAGTCCCGGGCGAGTGACTTGTGCGGCAACAATCATCGCCGGACCCTTGCCGTTGCCCGCTGGGACCAGCATGAAGACGATTTCGTTCCCGAGGAATTGACCGAGAGTGCGAATCCTTTCCACCATCTCCTGGAATTTAGGGTCCTGTTTTCCCAGACCGTTCGAGTACCACCACTGTCGAAGCACGTCGCTCTGTTTCACCTGATCCTGAAAGAGGCGGTTGGCTTCTCCGATTGCTTCACCAAAGTTAGGGATGCTGGCGTAAATAATCGTCTGCTCTGGAGCGATGTGGAGGATCGCGCTCTCATAGCGCAGCCCGGGAGTCTCGACGTTTTCCAACTTCTTCTGCAGCTTTGAGAACTCGGCCAGCAAAGCCAGGTGCGATTCGCGATTCTGGCTCCATGCGATATCGGCTTCGATCGGGACTTCACCCATGCTGTCGCTGGTTGTGATCTGGTCGCCCGAGTGCAGGACATTGTCAATGCCATTCTCATCGACGTGAACTTCGCCTTCGATGACGGATACGCGCGAACCTTTGATACCGCTGTCCACCGCGAAGACTGTTCCGGTGACCGAAACTTTGCAGGCATCGGTGGCGACAAAGAGGTGGCCGTGTTGTTTAGCGGCTTGGACGATGATGTGTCCGCGACCTAAATGAATGGTGGTCGCCGACCGCCGCGCCGCGACAGAGAATTCCGCGCGCTCATTCATTTCCACGACTGAACCATCGAAGAGCCTTACGACGGCGTGAGAGCCTGAACCCGTACGGATCACGTCGCCTTCGCTCAATTCATGCCCGGGCAATAACGGCCGTTCGGAATTGGCAGCGAGCAGGAAGACGCCGCCCGTGGCAGATTGTACCGTCCCGCGATTTCCCGGCAGTGGCGCGAAATATCTATTTACGAAGTAGCCGGAGATTCCGACCACAACAAAGAGCATCGCCGCAACTGCCAATTGCCTCATGTCCCAGAAATTAGTTTTCAAAGAAGGCGAGGGTTGCTGTGCCCAGAGCGCAGGAACGCGCGCTGCGTCGTTATTCAGTGCATGTCGGCACGCGACGCATCCGTTCAGGTGGTCTTCAACGATCAACATTCGTTCCGAAGAGAGCGCACTGCTGCTGAATGCAGGCAAGAGTGATTGGATATCCTCACAGCCGGAGATCCTCTCCGAATGCGAGACCGGTTGTGCGCCGCTGATTTTGGCCCAGACGCGGTCGCCAGCTGCGTTGACTTCATTTGCTGGCGCTACATCGCCACGCACGGCCCGGATGGCATCGTCGATAGTTCTGGGGTTGTTGTTGTCGTGCTTCATCTGGCTGCTCCCATATGGGATTTGAAATCCGCTTGCAATTGCTTGCGAATACGAAAGAGAGTGATGGCCACCACGCCTTGGGAAGTCTTCATCAGCCGCGCGATCTCGCGATTGTCGTGCTCCTCAAGGTAGCGGAGGGCAAACATTTCCGCGTGTCGTGGGTTGAGTTTCAGGAGCGCACTCCTAAGCCATCGTCGCAGACCAAGGTCATCATGCTTTTGAACGGACGAGGCTAGGTATGCCTCATCCAAAGGTTCCAGCCGCGCATTCTGCCGCGTTCGCAACAGATCCAGAGCAGCATTCACGGCCGCACGATATAGATAGCTCTTGAGATTGCTTACCTCAGCAGCATCGTCCTCACGCCGGGCAAATCGCAGAAAGACCGATTGCAGGACGTCTTCTGCGTCTGCGGCATTTCCGGTCACGCGATAAGCCGCCTGGAAGACCCCATTCCGATGAGTTCGGAAAGCAGTTTCCAGTTCGACTTCGCTCTTTGTCCGGGTTGGGACTTCAGCCAAAGCGCTCAACAATATTCACCTTTCGTTTTTCGCTTGCACACGAATGACGTATGGCAGAGCCGTTTGATTAACAACCAGTTAAGAAAAATACGCTAGAAAGGCTGAAAAGGTTCGAAAAACTGGAGTTTGGCACCAAACAGCACTCTAGAACGGAGCTTTTTACAAACTCTTTACCAGCAATCAGTGAAGCTGCGCACCTCGCAATGGAATCAAAACGTATGCTGATACAGACAGGATAGACGCGGTCTTTTGCTGCAATCGTTCCGCAAGTCTGGGCGCGAAATCTCAAAGTAATCAGGTTTGGCTACTGAAACCCGCAGAGCCGGATTGTCGCGTTCGCACCTTATAATGTCGTTCCTGAAACAAGTGAGGAGAAATGCCCGCCGAATGGTAAAGAAATCCATTGTTCTGTTAGCTGCCATCCTTTTGATCCTCGCCGCTACCCAATGCTCACGCTCCGCTTCCGGTGGCAGTGCGCCGGCAGACCAGAGCGGTCAAGCCGGGGGCCAGGGCCGTGGCGGCCGTGGCGGCCAAGGTGGCGGTGGCGGAGCCGTTCCGGTTTCGGCTGCGCCGGTCAAGGTGCAGGATATGCCCATCTATTTCCGCGGACTTGGATCAGTGAATGCCGCAGCCACAGCAACGGTGAAGAGCCGCGTGGATGGGCCATTGATCAAGATCAATTTCGTTGAAGGTCAAGAGGTTAAAGAAGGGCAGGTGCTGGCGGAGATCGACCCGCGAACTTTTCAGGTGACGCTCGACCAGGCCAAAGCGATGTTAGGCAAGGATGAAGCCACCCTGCACGATGCGCAAACTAACCTGGCGCGTTTCGAAGCCTTGGCGAAAGAAAAGGTGATTGCACAACAGCAATTAGACACGCAACGCTCGCAAGTCGGCCAACTGGAAGGACAAATAGGCTCAGACAAGGCGCAGATCGAAGCGGCGGCGTTGCAACTCAGCTTCGCCAAGATCACCGCGCCTATCAGCGGACAGATCGGATTACGAAAAGTGGACGTCGGAAACATTGTTCACGCATCCGACCCCACCGGAATTGCCGTGATCACTCTGCTACAACCGATAGCCGTCGTCTTCACTCTTCCGGAAGACCAACTGCAAACGACTATGCAGGCGATGCGACGGGGCCAACTCACGGCCGATGCCTATACCAGGGACGACAATACGAAAATCGTCAGCGGCAAGCTGCTAACGGTGGACAACGCAATCGATCCCACAACCGGCACCAGCAGATTCAAGGCAATATTCCAGAACCAAAATCGCGAGCTTTGGCCAAACCAGTTTGTGAATATCCATTTGCTCATCGATGTAAAGAAGAATGCGATCACGATTCCTTCGGCTGCAATCATCCGAGGTTCGAGCGGATCACTGGTGTATGCGGTCAAGCCGGACGGCACAGTCGAGGCCCGCAATGTCCAAGTCGGAGTAGTGGAAGGGGCCACGGCGCAGGTGGAAAGTGGCCTGAATCCTAATGATGTAGTAGTCACGGATGGACAGGACAAGTTGCAGAATGGGGCAAAAGTCATGGTCCAACCTCCAGCGGGACAGAGCCCAGGACGCGGAAATCGAACCGCGCAAAATGAGCCAGGCCAAAGCGGGTCGGCCGGCGAGTTCATTCGTCAGAATCAGCAGGCTGGGCCAGCGGACCAGTCCGGCAGCCAAAGCGGACGGCCAGGCGCTACGGGTTTAGCGGGACCGGGCGGGCAGAGTTTCCAGCGGAGTCCTGCAGGTGCCCCGAATGCGCCAGCCTTGGGAATAGCGAATTCTAACAGTCCAAACGATGCGCGCAGGCATGACCGCACGGGAGCGAACCGGAAGCACCCATGAACCCGTCCCGGATATTTATTGAACGTCCAGTCGCGACGTCGCTGATGATGATAGGCGTGATGCTGGTGGGCATTTTGGCGTATCGCCAATTGCCGGTCTCGGCGTTGCCGCAAGTCGATTACCCCATCATTCAAATCACCACGTTTTATCCCGGCGCCAGTGCGGACGTGATGGCTTCAGCCGTTACCACGCCACTGGAACGTCAGATGGGACAGTTGCCAGGGCTGAACCAGATGACTTCCACGAGTTCGGCTGGAAGCTCAATCGTGGTGCTGCAGTTCAATCTGGAAGAGAACATCGATGTAGCCGAGCAGGAAGTTCAGGCGGCGATCAATGCATCCGGAACATTCCTGCCGCGCGATCTCCCGAACCCGCCCATTTATAGCAAGACAAATCCGGCCGATGCGCCGGTGCTCACGTTGTCGCTCACGTCAGACACTGTGCCCCTTAATAAGGTTGAGGACCTAGCGGACACAGTACTAGCGCAGAAGATCTCGCAAGTCTCCGGCGTAGGCATGGTCTCCATCAGTGGAGGTCAGAAGCCAGCGGTTCGCGTGCAGGCGAACCCAACGGCATTGGCTTCGTATGGACTCGGCATGGATGATTTGCGCTCGACGTTGGCGGCCGCCAATGTTGACCAAGCCAAGGGATCTATCGAAGGCCAGCGGCAATCGTTCACCATCGGCGCAAATGATCAATTGATGAGCAGCGCCGAATACCAGCCACTGATCGTCGCTTATCGTAACGGCTCGCCAGTGCGCTTGTCCGATGTGGCCAGCGTTGTCGACAGCGCAGAGAACACCAAGCAAGCTGCATGGGAGAACACCACGCCGGCGGTCATTCTGAACGTGCAGCGACAACCGGGCGCGAACATTATTGCTGTAGTGGACCGTATCCGGGCAATCTTGCCTCAACTGCAATCGGCACTGCCAAAAAGCGTAAAGGTGAATTTCCTTTCCGATCGCACGGAGACCATTCGCGCATCAGTTGCTGACGTGAAGTTTGAATTGATGTTGACCGTCGCGCTCGTGGTAATGGTGATCTTTCTTTTCCTGCGAACTATTGCCGCTACCGTGATTCCCAGCATTGCCGTGCCGCTGTCACTTGTAGGCACGTTCGGGATCATGTACCTCCTGAATTACAGCCTGGACAATCTGTCGCTAATGGCTCTGACTATCTCCACTGGTTTCGTGGTGGACGATGCCATCGTAATGATCGAAAACATTGCGCGATTTATCGAGCAAGGTGATTCGCCAATGGAAGCAGCGCTGAAGGGGTCTGAGCAGATCGGGTTCACGATCGTCTCACTGACAGTCTCGCTCATCGCTGTCCTCATCCCGCTGCTCTTCATGGGTGATGTCGTCGGGCGACTTTTCCGAGAATTTGCGGTAACGCTGGCTGTCACGATCCTGGTCTCTGCATTCGTCTCTCTCACGCTCACGCCAATGATGTGCGCCAAGCTCTTGCGACATCAGAAAGAAGAAGACCAAGGGCGCTTCTATCGATGGTCTGAGCATGTGTTTGAGACTGTCATCGCAAAGTACGGTGTCACGCTGCAATGGGTTCTGAAGCACCAGTTCCCAACGCTGCTAGTCACCATCGGAACTTTGGTGTTGACCATCTTGCTGTACATATTTGTCCCCAAAGGCTTCTTTCCCGTGCAGGACACGGGGCAGATCCTCGGTATCTCCCAAGCGTCGCCTGCAATCTCATTTCCCGCGATGATGGATCGTCAACAGGCGCTGGCAAAAGTGATCTTGCAAGATCCAGATGTGACTAACCTGTCTTCGTTCATCGGCGTGGACGGCGTCAATACCACCGGCAACAGCGGACGCATTCAGATAAACCTGAAGCCGCGTGACGAACGCAACGCGTCTGCATCGGACATCATCCGGCGGTTGCAGCCAAAAGTCGCGCAGGTGCAGGGAATCGATCTCT
>JAOAPH010000072.1 GCA_025462835.1 Candidatus Angelobacter sp.
GAATTCGGTCCTCGCCCACTGCTCGCAGGCAGCAGCGGCCTGCTGAACCGCGCTCTCAGTTCCGATTTCCTTCGTCGGCAAGACCGATAAATTCAGCCAGACCGTTCCGGCAACTTTTCCTCAGAAACCACAGATTGCCTCTTTTAAATCCTTTCAATATTCTGCAACTCTGACTCTTTCGCACGAACGAGGCGAATCCTTAATGCGAGTGCTCTACATTGTTGTGATCATTGTTGCGTTGGCGGTCTCTTTGACGACGGATGCGGAGGAAACCAGTTCGCTTCACCTGATGCCGTGGCCGGCAAGCGTGAAGACCACTGCGTCTTCGCAGCCATTACTGATTCAAACGTCCTTCACCGTCGGGCTGCACAATGCTTCCGATCCCACTCTTCGGCGCGCAGTGGAAATTTTCCTCACCGACTTGCGGCGGCATACGGGATCGCTGCCGCTCGATTTCAACATCAGCAATGATTCTGGCGATGCCCAGCTAAAAGTGAAGAGCGAACACCCGAGCAAGCCGGTGCAGGAACTAGGCGAGGATGAGTCCTACACGCTCGAAGTGACCTCAACGGGCGGCGAATTGAGCGCGCCTACTACGCTCGGAGTCATGCGCGGTTTGCAGACGTTTCTTCAAATGGTTGAGATCACGCCGCAAGGTTTTGCTGTGCCGTCAGTGGTCATTCAAGATAAGCCCCGGTTTCCCTGGCGCGGGCTGATGATCGACAGCGGCCGCCACTTTATGCCCGTGGAAGTTATCAAGCGCAATTTGGACGGTATGGCAGCGGTCAAAATGAATGTCTTTCACTGGCACCTGTCCGAGAACCAGGGCTTCCGCGTAGAGAGCAAGCGGTTTCCCAAGCTCCAGGAAATGGGGTCGGACGGACTGTTCTACACCCAGGAGCAGGTGCGGGATGTGATTGCTTATGCGCACGAACGGGGAATCCGTGTCATTCCTGAGTTCGACATGCCCGGACATAGCACTGCATGGTTTGTTGGATATCCCGATCTGGCGAGCGCGCCCGGACCTTACACGATTGAACGCAAGTGGGGCGTGTTCGATCCGGCGATGGATCCGACGCGCGAGAGTACTTACAAATTTCTTGACGAATTCATCGGGGAAATGGCGAAGCTGTTTCCGGACCAGTTTTTTCATATTGGCGGCGACGAAGTTAACGGCAAGCAGTGGGAGGCAAATCCAAAAATTCAACAGTTCATGCGTGCTCATAGTTTGAAGAACAATGCTGATCTGCAGGCGTATTTCAATACACGCGTACAGAAAATCGTGGCGAAACATGGAAAGACGATGGAGGGCTGGGACGAGATCCTTCGACCGGATCTGCCGAAGACAATCGTCATCCAATCGTGGCGCGGGCAGAAGTCGCTGGCGGACGCCGCGCGTCAGGGTTATCGTGGGCTGCTTTCTTCAGGCTATTACCTGGACCTGATGGGCACCGCGGCGTCGCATTATGCGGTGGATCCGTTTGCGGATGGTGCAGCCAATTTGTCGGATGAAGAAAAGCAAAAGATACTGGGCGGTGAAGCGTGTATGTGGGCGGAATACGTTTCGCCGGAGAATATCGATTCGAGAATTTGGCCACGCGCAGCGGCGATTGCGGAGAGGTTGTGGTCGCCGCAGGATGTGACTGATGTTAATTCCATGTACGCGCGGATGGACCACACCAGCCAATGGCTCGATGCGTACGGGCTCACGCACAACACGAACTACGTCCCAATGTTGGAGCGCATGACGGGTGGTTCCGACGCCGCGGCATTGCGCACTCTTGCTGACATAGTTGAGCCAGTAAAGGGATATGCGCGGGAACAGTTAGCCGCGTCGGAACCGACCTCGCTCACGCCCCTCAATCGCGTGATCGACGCTGCGCGTCCGGAGAGCGCGACGGCACGACAATTTGGTGAGCTGGTCAACAACTTTTTGGCGGGACAGATCAAGCCGGGAATGGAACTGCAAATCCGATCCACGCTGATCTCGTGGAGAGACAACGAACTCCAACTGAGCGCTTCGGCGCAGAGTTCATCGATAGTGCAGGAAGTCATGCCGCTCTCCCACGATTTGTCAGCGCTGGGAACAGCGGGTTTACAGGCGGTCGATTATCTTGATCGTGGCCAAAAAGCGCCCGATGGTTGGAAAGCAGAGCAACTTGCCGTTGCGCAGCGAGCAATCCAGCCCAGAGCGCAGCTGTTGTTGATGGTGGCTGGTCCGGTGCAAAAGCTTATTCAAGCGAGCGCTGGTGAAAAACCTACCGATCTCGTCCTTCCGAAAAACGCAAGCGACTGAAGACTGCTATGCTGCCACCCCGCGCAGAAATCGTTTCGCGCGCTTGATCGGGTTGGACTTCTTGAGCACTGGTACGCTAGCCGGCCAAGGCTCCTCGACTCCCGCCAGCGCCATCGCGGCTCCCGCGAGCGCCAGATTCTTCATAAAGTTGACGGTATCGTTCGTTCGCTGCTGCGGATCTTCTTGCTTCCAGAAATCATGCATGATCGGCGACA
>JAOAPH010000073.1 GCA_025462835.1 Candidatus Angelobacter sp.
TGCTCACGGGCATGACCGCCACCAAGGGATCGGCTGGATACGTCGCCATCGAGCGGGTCACGGGCGCGCTCAGTGGACGAACCGGCACTTTCATCCTGCAACACTCAGCCACCATGAACCGTGGTACGCCAGAGCTATCTGTCACGGTTGTCCCCGACTCCGGCACCGGACAGCTTGAGGGTATTACCGGCAAGATGAACATCATCATCGCCGAAGGCAAGCATTCCTACGACTTCGAATACACGCTTCCAAGTCCCGCAAAACAATGAAGCAACACACCTATAGTGTTCGTGTCGATTGGACCGGAAATGACGGCACCGGCACCGAGACCTACAAGGGATACCGCCGCGACCACGTCATCAGTGCTGAGGGGAAGCCGCAGATACAGGGTTCAAGTGACCCAGCTTTTCGCGGCGATGCCACCCGATACAATCCCGAGGACCTATTGGTCGCAAGCCTCTCCGCCTGTCATATGTTGTGGTATCTGCATTTGTGTTCGGCGAACCACATCACCGTCCTCGAATATCAGGATTCTGCTTCTGGAGTGATGGAAGAGAGCAGTGACGGTTCTGGCGCGTTTATTAAGGTGCAGCTCGCACCGAAGATAAAGATCTCAGCCGGTGATGACCGCGCGAAGGCAATCACTCTCCACGACGAAGCTCATCGACTCTGCTACATCGCTAGATCGGTGAATTTTCCCGTCGAGCTTGCGCCGGAGATCGTAAACTAGTCTACTTTTGCACGCCAACGAATTCGCCCGTCGCACCATTCACGAGCAATTTCAACTTCGCATCATTTTCTGCGCCGCCGTAGATCAAGCGCCAGAGCAACCGATTGTGTTGGCGGTCCCACTCCAGAGCATATTTGACCGGAAGATCGGGATTCTTCTTCAGCACAGCTTTGCCGCCATGTTTTTGCGCGATTTCGAACGCCTTGTCTGAATCAATCTTGAGGAAATTCAGACTGAAGGGCTGAGTGCTCGCGTTCTCCGGGCTGTAATCGTCGATCCGTCCGGGCGATATCCCCGCTTCCGGCGCATCTTCACCGGTTGCTCCAGACCAGGTAAAGCTGCGGATCGACCGCTTGCTCGCCGACGCGAATTTTGCCGTCCACACCGCGGCCCTGCCTTCGCCATCGCCCGGGCGGGGTATCGATTCCAGCGCTAGCGGTTGTGCATCCGGAGCCCATATGTGTGCCGAAGCATAAAGTTTCTGGAATGCTGCGCGTCCCGTTTCAAGCTGCGCCGTCTCCGCATGCTTCGGTTGTGGCTTGCTGGCAGCGGGAGTGGCGGAAGGCGTGTTCCCGGGCTCCGCAGGTTTCGAAGACGAACATCCGTGCAAAGCAAGCGCAAGCGCGAGGACTACAAGCTGTGTTGGTCTGGAATTCATTTGTCTTTCAGTGTAAAGCCAAAGAGGTAAGATGCTGTTCTGAATTGCCAGGTAGGTAAAAGCAGGGCCTGTTCACGAGGAAACCGAATGAATCCTGTATTTGCAGAGACATTGGCCGCGATAGATTCAGCTACCCAGGGGATGACTGAGGAGCAACTTACTTATCACCCGGAAGGGAAGTGGTCGACGGCGCAGATCCTCGAGCATTTGTCGCTGGCCTTCGGCGGCACTGCAAAGGCGTTCGAGCGCGCCTTCACGGAAGGCAAGCCTCTCGGCGACAATCCCAGTTTCAAGCAAAAACTCAGGGACATGCTTGTGTTGGAAATCGGATATTTTCCGCGTGGGCGTACCGCCCCGCCGATGGTCACTCCCAAGGGCGAGATGAAGGGGTTAGAAGCATTGGCGAAGATCCGGGAGAACTTGCTTCGCATGGACAAGGCTCACGGCGAATGCCAGAAGACACTGAGTCGCGAGAGGTGCATCGCCAATCATCCGGTGCTGGGGCCGTTGACCTTTGAACAATGGCCGAAGTTCCACCGCGTGCATACCCTCCACCACATGAAGCAGGTAAGGGCGCTCCGCTTAATGCAAAAATGAGGAGAAGAGGCCGCCCCGCTAGCGGCCCCTTCACTGATTCTAGGAAGCTCCCTTTAGCTGGGCAAACTTCTGCTCCCATCGGATGCGCCCCGTCATCTGCATCACGATGAACAGTGTAACGATCGAGCCGATGGTCACAGCCAAACCGGTAAAACCTTTGAAAAAAAACGCATACGAAAACAGCACTAGATAAATGAACTGTGCCAGTCCGGCCTCCACGGCCGCGAAGCGGATTCCCACAACCAGGCGCAGATAGCTGACAACCAGGAAGATTGAGACCAGGGAGCAAATCACAAACGCAATGTGGATGGATACGTGGTCGACCAAATAAGCCATCAACAAGTGGAATGCGAAGAAGGCTCCAGAGAGGAAGAAATAATTCATCGGGTGCAGATCGATCCCCTTCAGCGTCGTGATGATGAACATCAGAAAGAAAAAGAAAAACAGTGAGACCGGGGCAAAGTAACTGATCTGTCCCGCCAACGGGCCGGGTTGCAGTTTGTCAGGCATTGACATTCCAATCTGATACCCCGACACCAGATTGTTGTAATTCCAAGTCAGGTCCCATCCGCTTCCGGTTTGGCGTTTGCTGGTTGGAGAGAGAGTGTTTTCTGGAAAATCAATATCGGAAAAGTTTGTATGCATGTTTAACGTGAAGTTCCGTATCTGCGCCACATTGTCGCCAAACTTATAGCGCCATGAATCCATACCCTGCGATCGGTAACCAGTGCGCAAGTGTACCGATCTCCCTCCTGACACTCGAAAGCTTCCAATAGCCGTGCTTCCTTCGTTGGTAACCGCAAGAGGTTGATCATCGGCCGACATTGTGAGGTCGTCATAAACAGCCTGTTCAGCCGGGAATTTCAGCTTGAAGGTGACTGCCTGTTCCTCTCCGCTCGGATTGCTGAACTCGTAGTCGCCGCCGAAATGGACCGTGTACGTGCTGTACCACAGCAGCCCCTTTTGCCGGTGTTCCAGATCAAGCTTGGTGTCGATTTTGCTCGAATCCAGCAAAAGGGGAACAGACTCGGTCATTTTTTCCTTCCTGGTGGTGTGCTTGTAATCGTCCTGGACCTCGCGAACCCATTCGTGCACGTAGCTCGCGGATGGCGGTGATTGTTGCTGCTCGGTGCCCCACGTGGAAGCCACGCGGGATTTCAAGTCCGGATTCAGGGAATAGGTTCGGGCAAAGATGGTGGAGCCGAGGATCACCCACGCTACTGAAGTGCAGGCGAAGATGAAAGCCAGGGCGGCAATGCGTTTAGTCATGTCGTTCTCCTTAATGAAAAGTACTTTACAACACAAAGTGACAAGAGAAAATCATTTTTTTGAAACGCGGAAAAGGTGGGTCCGCATTCCATTCAGAAATGCACATCTAAGGCCAAATTTTCAGTGCTGTGGACAAAGGAGTTACAACCACATTGGCAGGGAATGCGTGTGCTGCGGGACACATTGTGTCGGCAATGACGCGTCTGCTCGAACCCTACGACACAATGCAAGGTTGCTGCACTGAAAGAATCGCTCCAGACATGCTGAATAGATTGAAATTCCGCAATAAACCTGCACTTTGGATTTATAATCAAACAACGTCAATGCCCAAGTTCTCCATAGTCGTTCCTTTTCACAACGAGGAAGAGAGTGTAACCACGCTCTATGACCGGCTTACCGCGGTCATGGAGGCCACCGGCGAAAGCTTCGAGATTGTCTTTGTAGACGATGGCAGCACGGACGGCACTTTCCGGTTGCTCCGGGAGATTATCGCCGTCGACAGCCGGGTGGCCGTGGTAAAACTCCGCCGCAACTTTGGCCAGACTTCCGCGCTGGCCGCAGGCTTCGATCACGCCACCGGCGAGTACATCATCGCCATGGATGGCGACCTGCAACACGATCCCGATGACATCCCGCTATTTTTGGAAAAAGTGGCTGAAGGTTATGACGTGGTCAGCGGATGGCGCAAGCGTCGTATCGATAACTTTGTGATGCGTCGTATTCCGTCGCGCATCGCCAACTGGATGATGGCCAAGTTGAGCGGCGTCGACATCCACGATTTCGGTACCACATTCAAGGCGTATCGCAGCGACATTCTGCACCAGATTCCGCTCTACGGCGAACTGCACCGCTTCATTCCCGCGCTGGCAAGCTGGCTGGGCGCAAGCATCTGCGAAGTTCCTATCAAGAACGTAAACCGCGAGCGCGGTAATTCGCATTACGGCATCTCACGCACCTTCCGCGTGATGTTCGATCTGCTCACAATCAGGTTCCTGCTGAAATATCTTTCGCGTCCGCTGCATTTCTTTGGCACTCTTGGACTGCTTTCCATGTTCACCGGATCGATGGTTGCCCTTGGCCTTACCGTCGTGAAGATTTTCCGGCACGTAAACATCATGGATGATCACGGCCCGCTAGTGGTCTTCGCCGCCGTGCTGTTGGTTTTCGGCGTACAACTTCTCGCGCTGGGACTGCTTGGGGAAATGCAAGTGCGGCACTATCACGAGCCCTCTCGTCGGGCTCCGTACTCGGTGGAGCGCGTCCTTCGCGCGAAGTCCAGCGAAGAGACGCCCATCAGCGAGTAGGTCGCTGTCTCACATAGTGCAAATCTCTGTTCTATAATAACCAGTTCTTTTCAGAGGTCTTAACTTCCCATGTCCAAAGCAACCATTAGTGAATTGAAATTGGCACGCCGCATGTCGCGTCTGGGCACCGAAACCGCATTTGAAGTCCTTGTCCGCGCGCGCGCTTTGGAAGCCCAGGGACGAGACATCGTCCACCTCGAGATCGGCGAACCGGATTTCGACACTCCCGCCAACATCGTCGATGCCGGCGTAAAAGCGCTGAAGGGCGGATGGACCCACTACGGCCCATCGGCAGGGCTGCCTGCCTTGCGCAAAGCGATTGCCGAGGACGTATCCCGCAGTCGCAAGATCAATGTAACCCCGGAGGAAGTCGTCGTTGTTCCCGGTGGCAAGCCGATTATTTTCTTCACGATGCTGGCGTTAGTGGATGAAGGCGATGAGGTTATCTTCCCCAATCCCGGCTTTCCCATTTACGAGTCTATGGTCAACTTTCTAGGGGCGAAGGCCGTGCCCATCCAACTCCGCGAAGAGATGGATTTCAGCCTCGACGTCGATGAACTGAAAAGCCTGATCACCGATAAAACCAAGCTCATCATCCTGAATTCTCCGCACAATCCCACCGGTGGAATCCTTACGGAAAAGGACATTCGCGGAATTGCAGCGGCAATCGGCGACCGCGACATCATGGTCTTATCCGACGAGATATATAGCCGCCTCGTCTTCGAAGGGAAGCACTTCTCCATCATGTCCCTCGATGGCTGGAAAGACCGCACCATCCTGCTCGACGGATTTTCAAAGACCTACGCAATGACCGGATGGCGAATGGGTTATGGCGTAATGCGCGCCGACCTCGCGACTCACGTCGCACGGTTACAGGTCAATGCGACTTCCTGCACCGCCAGCTTCACGCAGATGGCCGGCATTGAAGCGTTGCAGGGAAGCCAGGCTTCCGTTGAAGCGATGTGTGAAGAATTTCAGCGCCGCCGCGATGTCTTCGTCGCCGGATTGAACAAGGTAAAAGGCTTCTCGTGCCGCGTACCCAAGGGCGCCTTCTACGTATTTCCGAACATTACCAAGACAGGATGGACATCAAAGAAACTCGCCGACGCCATGCTTGAAGAAGCGGGAGTCGCGTGTCTGTCGGGCACGGCATTTGGACAATACGGCGAGGGGTATTTGCGCTTCAGCGTCGCCAATTCCATCGAGAACATTAACAAAGCGTTGGAGCGCATCAACGAGTGGACGAGCAAAACTTTGTAATCTTATAGGTTTGAGAGGCCACGGCTAGTCAGGGCACGCTTCAGCCGTGCCGCTTGTCTAAAATAAAATCGGGCTTTAGCCCCTGAGAGAATCTTAAATGTCTCTAGCCACACAAACGACACCATCAACACCCGAGATCGAGTTCGACCGCCAGCGCGTCGAAGACATCGGTTTCATGACCTGCATGACCCTGGTGCTGCTGGGCAACTACGCGCAGACCGGACACTTTGGCGGGCCTCTGGCCTATACGCCTTACAACGTGGCGTTGCACTTG
>JAOAPH010000107.1 GCA_025462835.1 Candidatus Angelobacter sp.
GAGCCGTCCGCGCTGAAACTGATCTCCCCTTCGAACCAGAGCAGGTTCGCAAACTGGGCGTTGTCGCCGACAAAAGTCTTGATCGCATGCCAGAGCGGATCTGCATTCCCGCTTCCCACCAAGGTCAATGTGCTGTCCGGCGTAGTGGTGCCGATTCCGATCCTTCCGTTCGACTCAAAAATCGTTGAATCCACGATGGTGCTGGCATCGCTGAACTTCGACAACATGTTTGCCGTTCCGCCCGTGGTCATCACTCCCGTCGGTGAACCCAAAGTCGGCGAAGACGCTTCACGGAATGCGCGTTGCGAACTGTTCGATCCGCCTGTTTTAACCGTAGCCGGTTGGGCAAGCAAAAATGCAGTGGGAGGCAGACCGCCTAAGGTTTGTGCGTCGCCGGCTTTCATTGCGTAAGGCACACTTACAAGCAGGACGCGCGGCTGTTCCGGCTCGCCCGGAGCCATCACCTGCACTCCCAACCAGCGGCCCTCCCCGGATCCAAACAGATCCGTCGATAGTCCCTCGGCATGTTCCGATCCGAGGAGAACCGTATATCGCCCCTGACTATCTAATGTCACATTCTGTGTTTCACTCCACAGCGGTGCGGAACCTACCTGATCGGGATAGATGGAAAACATCACGCTCACAACTCCAGTGCGAGCATTGCCCTCCGGATCGTGCAGGATGCCCCCGAACCTCACTAATCGAGGCACTGCCCCTTGTGCGCTGGCGGAAGTGCTGCTTTGACCAGGTGCCATAACGGCCAGGAGCAGTAACAACGAAAAGACAGCACCATTGCAAACGATCTTCCTGTCGACAATGGCGGAGGTTTTTCGAATCATTTAGCGTTCCACTTTCCAATGGGCCCAGCTTGGGCGCAAGCTGGAACTTCGCCCTAAGTTTCCCACCGGCATTGAACGATGGGATGTATTCCCTGATTTGGGCAAGGTAATCCTTTGTTCCCGCCATAGTACAACGTAATTACCGTCGGGGCGGAATTACCTAAGTAATCAATGTTTTTGATCGTGGTTACTTCGTACTGCGACACATTAATCAATGTGGGGTGAAAAGATCCAGTGATCGGAGTTACCAATGCGGCGCCAGTCCGCACTGGCAGTGGAAGGCACATGATCGGCAACAATAAACTTAACGCCAGTTAGTTTAAGACTATCTATGACTTTGTACCGTAGCTCTGGGGAAGCCGCCCAGAAGACAGGAACCTGATCCGCCGGGATCCCCGAGACGATGTAAACGTGGGCCAGCCGCGCCCAGTTCAGATGACTGCGATCGCCGAGCACGGAAACCTTGTCACCTTCGTTGATTCCCATCAGATGCAACTCCCCGGCCGTGTCCCAGTCTGGATGCCGCTGGGACCCACTCAGATCACGGGCTAGCGTCCAAATCAGATATGTTCCCAACATCATCACCATCATCAATACGACGGGAGTAGAAACCCCCTCTTTCCGCTCTGACACCCGCAATGCGGAAAATAAGGAGATCCAGAGGATCACAATGCCAGCACAAACGTATCGCGATTCAACATAAACCAGGGCATACATACAGATTGCGGCGATAGGAGGAATCAGCAAATGCCAGTGTTCCTTGACCTCGGCAAGAATCTTTCGCTTTTCATTGCTGCTGAGGAACAGGACCAGTATCCCCGCTACCAGCGCTGCCTGCCAAAAAATGAACATGTAAAAGTAAGTCGATGTGCTGGCAAGAAGAACTTTAAATTGCCGTCCGAGATCGAAATGAACTTTGAGTCCCTCCGCGTAGTAGGCGCCATCAGCCCACAGCGGGTATGTAGCGCGGACGCGGAATCCGAAATCATAGGCGACAGGATTTTCCGAGATCGTTTTTGGCAGATGTTTATAAAGACCCGGATCCATGGGCGCATTGTTGTAATTTGCATAGGCGATGCGACCGCTTTCACCAAAAGTAAGGTGGCCGTAACGCTGCGAAAGTATGAAGACGAGCGGACTGCTGATGGCAAAGAAACAGACGGCCGCCAACGCTACACGCGCGAATGCAGTGCGCGATCTTCCAAATGCGAAAAAACTGACCAGCAGAAAAATGAAAGCCAGCGGGAACATCGCGGCTTTAGCCCAATAGCCCATACCCAATGCGACTCCAAGCAACGCTGATGTGCTCCACCGCTTGTCTCCCATGCGAATGCGAGTCAGCAAAGCGGCAATGTAGTAAGTAAATGCGGCGACTAACAGGTCAGGGGCGACTGAGTCGATCCCGATCAGTGCGAAGGTTGACCACGTGAAGAGTGAGTATCCGAATAGCTGCCAGGCCCAATGGCTCGGAATGCTTCTCCAAGCTGTGACTTTGCGGAAGAAATGATCGAACGCGACCAGGGCACCCAGATAGATCACGAAGTTCACTAAATGTGTAACGGGGAACTCCCAATAACTTGAAGGTCTGACAACCGCGTTGAAAAGGCACAACAATAAAGGATAAAGCGGGCTCCAGTAGCCATTGATCGCCAGGCCCCAGTCGTGATGGCGAAAAGCATCGCTCAGGTCGAGATAAGTAACACCGTCGGGATTCATCGAAAACCGGGTGGCCCATGCCCATACTGCTCCGAGGACCACCGCGACGCGCAAGCAGGTAACTCTCATTCTCTGCGCATCATCTGCCATCGGATCCTCGACTGAAGATTGAGTTGGCAAGCGGGTGCCCATTGGCTGCACTTGTGGTTTGTCGATTATTTCCTTCATCAATGGTTATCCAAATGGCCTTTACTGGATTCGGTGTTTTAGAATAGCTGTGGGCCGAAAATTATTGCAAATGCCGGCAAAGAATGCTCTGATTGTTTAAGCCCAGTTACTATCTTTTTTTACCGCAGTATCAGGTCTGAATTTCTGACTCTGCTGCCCTCCCGGAAGTGGACCACGCCTTGGCATTGATCAATAACCCAGTTCCAGAAACAACCATGCCGGAAACGAGTGGAAGCGCAGCCTGTACTCGCATCGCAGAGGACGGATATGCGGCACCTTCTCGATCCACCGTCGTGATCCGTCCGGGTGGCTCAAGCCTGCCTGTTTATCTGCGCGAGATTTGGGACTACCGGGAATTACTTTACTTTCTCGCTTGGCGTGAGGTGAAGGTCCGATATAAACAAACGGCGCTCGGCATAGCGTGGGCTTGGCTGCAACCGCTTTTTGCGATGCTGGTCTTCACGGTTTTTTTTGGCAGACTCGCTCACGTCTCGTCCGATGGTTTCCCATACGAAGTCTTTGTTTTTGTTGCGTTGGTCCCTTGGACATACTTTTCAAACAGTATCAGCCTGAGTGCGAACAGCGTGGTTTCACATTCCAACCTCGTCACCAAAGTCTACTTCCCACGCCTTATCGTTCCCATGTCCTCGGTCATCGCGGGATGGGTTGACATCGCGATCTCTCTTTTACTTTTGCTGCCATTGACTTTCCTTTACAAGATCGATTGGACTTGGCGGATGGCAACATTGCCTGCTCTTATCCTGCTGCTCTCTCTTTTGGCCATCGCGGTCGGTGCCTGGATGGCTGCACTAAACGTCAAATATAGAGACGTCCGTCACGCCCTCCCGTTCTTTATACAGGCTTGGATGTTCTTCACACCTATTATTTACCCGTCCAGCCTTGTTCCACAGGAGTGGCGATGGCTGTTCAGGATGAACCCGCTCACTGGCGTTTTGGAGGCGTTTCGGTCGGCAATTCTTGGCAGGCAGTTTGATCTTACCTCTCTGGCGATCTCTATCGGCTTGACCGTCCTCCTTCTCTGTTACTCACTGATATCTTTCCGTTCGATGGAACGACGCTTTGCAGATGTCGTTTGAACCAGAAAAAATATGGACACTGTCATTAAAGTCGAACAGCTGGGAAAGCGGTACAAGATCGGAGCCCGTGAAGCGAGTTATCGAACTCTGCGGGAGTCCTTGGTCTCAGCGGCTGCTTCCCCCTTTCGCCGTTTGCGAAAAGTCGCCAAGCCAGATTATCGCGATTTCTGGGCGTTGAAAGACGTAAACTTCGAGATCAAAGCGGGCGAAGTGGTCGGGGTCATCGGCAGGAACGGTGCCGGAAAATCGACATTATTAACGATCCTGAGCAGGATCACTGAACCGACAACCGGACGCGCCGTGATTCATGGCCGCTGCTCTAGCCTCTTGGAGGTGGGCACTGGATTTCACCCTGATTTGACTGGACGGGAAAACGTTTTCTTGAACGGCGCAGTGCTTGGCATGGGACGTAAGGAGATCCAGGACAAATTCGATGCGATTGTTGCTTTCGCGGAAGTCGAACAATTCATAGACACGGCCATCAAGCACTACTCCAGCGGGATGTACTTACGCCTCGCCTTCGCGGTTGCAGCGCATCTGGAATCGGAGATCTTGCTGGTCGATGAAGTATTGGCGGTCGGCGATTCGGCCTTCCAAAAGAAGTGTCTGGGCACCATGAACAAAGCGGCCAAGTCTGGCAAAACAGTGCTTCTAGTCAGTCACAACATGGCTGTGATCCAGGGGCTTTGCAGCAAATGCATTTTACTGTCGGAAGGACAATGTGTGGAGATCGGAGATAGCAGGAGCGTAGTGCATCGTTACCTCAGCTTTGACAGCTCCGATCTGGCCAAAATTCTTGAAGGATGCCTTCGCATCGGAACCGGAACAGCTCGCCTGCGCAATGTTGTAGTCTCCGAGGACGGTGCCGGTCTCTCGCCCATCACGGGAGCACCTGTAAGGATTAGCATCACTCTGGAAAACACGACCTCTTCTACGCTCCGGAACATCGACATCGGCATTAGCTTGCATGAGCGCTCTGAAGCCGGTCTGGCAATGATATACAGCTCTTTTTTCGGAAAGAGTTTCGATCTACCGCCCGGAGAATCTTCATTCAGCTTTGTAATGAGATCACCGATGCTGGCTTCCGGCCAATACTTCTTGGGTTTTCGGATCTGCGACCAACTAGGTGAAGAGTTGGACAATCCGCAAACTTTGCTTCCATTCGATGTTGCAGAATTTGATTACTACGGATCCGGCAGAACAGGCTGGCGCGATTGGGGCGCCTCAGTCCTTATGGAGGGCGATTGGCAGGAGTCCTGATTGCACATTAGCTCGACCTTTTTACAAATTACATGAGAGTCGTCCACTTCAGCGCGCTTGGCGCGAATACCGGAGCTGGTAGGGCCGCTCGCAATATCCATGATTCGGTGCTCAGCGCAGGCTGCGATTCCTGGATGCTAGTCGAGAATGCGTCAGGTGTTGATCCCAGGATTGCATCTTGTCCATCAGGCTTGTGGCCGAGATTGCATCGCCGCATCGCTGTTCGCAAACAGAACGCGCAGCAACAAGAGCTACGACCTGACGCGATCTTCAGCACTGATGAATTCGGCAGGTTCGATTCGCACCAGGACCTTCCGACCACACCTGACATCATTCACCTTCATTGGGTCGCCGGCTTCATCAACAGTGAGCAGATTAGAAACCTGTGGAACCGCTTCCAGGTCCCACTGGTTTGGACCGTAATGGATTGTGCGCCCTTCACGGGCGGATGCCATTACACCAACGGATGCAATGCGTATTCAGCAGATTGCGGGAGTTGCCCAATGCTGCGATCCTCGGATTTCGCCGATGCGTCACACCGATCGATTGAATCAAAGCGCCGCGCCCTGCGAGATATTCCCATCACGTTGACCGGCGCGACGCAGTGGGTTGCGGACCGTGCGGCCAGGAGTTCGCTCTTTTCTCGTTTGCGGTATGTGAAGGTCCCTTACGGAGTGGACTCCAATATTTTCCATCCCCTACCGAAGGTTGAGGCGCGGAAAGCGATGGGCCTGCCCCTCGACGCGCAAATCGTCTTTTTCGGAGCTACCGACCATGCCGAGCCTAGAAAGGGGATGTCTTACGCAATCGAGGCGATGAATCGCCTCGCGACACAGCCGCGTTCTTTCACTGCACCACTATTCGCGCTGATTGCGGGGGCGTCAGACGGCAATTACGCCTCGCGTCTAAAAATGGATTGCAAGGAAGTTGGCGAGTTGCGAAGTGATAGATTGCTTGCCACGGCCTACCAGGCTGCCGACCTCTTCCTGTGTCCGTCTATTGATGATGCCGGGCCGCAGATGATCCCAGAGTCTTTAATGTGTGGCACGCCAGTGGTCGCATTTCAGGATTGTGGCGGCGTTCCGGATTTTATACGTACTGGAGTCAACGGCTACGCTGCGCGCGATCGAGACGGGAATGATCTCGCGCAAGGACTTGATACAGTTTTGAATTCCGTCGCATCCGGCAAGATCAATGCTGAAAGTTGTAGGGCCATTGCGCTGCAAGAATGCACAATGGAGATTCAAGGCGGCCGTTACAAGAACCTTTATTTGGAGTTGATAAAAAGATCTAGCAGTTAACGTATTCAGATATGAAGAGAATCCCATTCAATCGCATCTCACTCGCCGGTCGAGAGCAGGAATACATGGCGGATGCGATTCGCAATGGACACATCTCGGGTGATGGCAAATACACTCGCCGCGTCGAAGAACTGCTGCAGATCGCATGCGATTCGCCACGCGTCCTTCTGACCGGCTCTTGCACTCATGCTTTGGAAATGTGCGCTCTCTTGCTGGACATCGTCCCTGGCGACGAAGTACTTGTTCCCTCTTTTACGTTTCCCACCAGTGCCGGTGCCTTTGTACTCAGGGGAGCAAAGCCAGTCTTCGTCGACATACGAGCGGACACGTTGAACATCGACGAATCTTTGATCGAAGAGCGGATCACTTCACGGTCGCGCGCCATCGTTGTCCCGCACTACGCTGGAGTGGGCTCGGAAATGGATGCCATCATCGACATCGCTCAGCGACACCGCCTCTATGTGATCGAAGACAATGCGCAGGGTATCTTCGCGCGCTACCGGGGACGCCCACTCGGAAGCATCGGCGATTTCGGCGCAGTAAGTTTTCACGAAACAAAAAACTTTACCTGCGGCGAAGGCGGTGCACTCGTCATTAATCGGAGGGAGTTCATCGATCGAGCCGAAGTCATTAGAGAAAAGGGGACCGATCGTAATCGCTTTCTTCGCGGAGAGGTCGACAAATACACTTGGGTCGATCTTGGCTCGAGTTACGTTCTCTCTGACCTTCTTGCTGCTTTTCTTTTGGCGCAGCTTGAACAGCGTGAAGAGATCATGGGCCGCAGGCGAAGCATTTGGAACAGATATTTCCACGAGCTTTCAGGGTGGAGCGAGAGCGTTGGTGTCTCGCTGCCCTGTGTGCCTGATCATTGCGAGCAGTCGTACCACTCGTTCCATTCGTTGATGCCATCGGACGTCGAACGCGAGTCGTTCATCGGAGATCTGAACGCGCGCGGAGTGCAGGCTCAATCTCATTATGAACCTCTACACCTCTCCAAGATGGGGATGAGCTTCGGTTATCGGAAAGGTGATCTTCCCGTGACTGAATCTGTAAGCTCGCGCATTGTTCGACTGCCGTTCTATTCCGGTTTGGGCGAGGAAGAACAATCACAGGTGATCGAGAATGTTATGGCGGCGCAGCTGAAATGATCTGCCCCTCTCTATCGGAATTGCCGCCACCACCTGCCGGAAAGAGCGGATGGCCGTGGACCGAAGGCGCCGATCCGTCTCAGCCCAGCGCCTCTGCTCCCCGGATTTCTATCGTTACCCCCTCGTATAACCAAGGACAGTTTTTAGAAGAGACGATTCGATCTGTGCTCTTGCAGGGCTATTCCAACCTTGAATACATCATCATCGACGGCGGCAGCTCAGACCAAAGCTGCGCGATCATAAAAAAATATGAACCATGGATCTCCTACTGGGTAAGCGAATCCGATCGCGGGCAAGCGCACGCTTTGAATAAGGGCATCGCGAAAATTACGGGAAAACTTTTTGGCTGGATCAACAGCGACGATCTGCTCGTGCCGGGAGCCCTGGATCTGCTGGGCAGGAACCACCAGCAATTTCCGGGACACATTCTTGCGGGCGACGTTGTGGTTTTTCAAGATGGTTCGGGAGCGGAAGAATTCTGTCCGCAACACGGACTGGAGTTTCGCAATTGTGTTGAGTATTGGCGGCCAGAAAGAAGCTGGGCGCAACCCGGAGTATTTCTTCCAAGCGAACTCATGAGTCAAGTCGGCAAGTTAGATGAGACGCTTCATTACTGTTTTGATCATGACCTTCTCTGCCGCGCGCTGCCTTTAGCCGAGGTGAAAACTTTGAACAGTACGGTCGCCCGTTATCGGCATCACTCCACGTCGAAGACGGTTTCCAAGCTGGACTTTTTTCATCTTGAGGTCGTCAAAGTCACCCGAAAGTATTGGTCCTCGCTGCCGCAAATGGATACATCAGCGGCCAGACGACACTGTGTAAGTCTATTGATCCAGACAGGACTAAACCGCACGGTCGCTGGCAAATCTGCATCCATGTTTTTTTGGGATGCAATCAAGATTCATCCGTTTTGGTCGCTCTATTCGACTGGCGGTTGGATGGTGAGAAGGCTGCTCAACACACCGCCGACCCCAAAACAGTGATTAACCTGTACTTACGCTTTTGTGGTCAAGATTGATTTTGCAAATTGTCTGGTTTTGATCATCTCCAGATAGATTGCACCCACACTTCGAGAGCGGGCGCAGCGCAGGTTGATAAGGCTCGACTTTTTGGCGCCCGACCTTAGTTTAAAAGGTTCATCTCCGGCAAGAAAATCGTAGACCTTCGTCCCTTCGGCAATGAGCGTCTTGATGACCATGCCTCTAAGCACTTCGCCAACGCCGTATTGCCGGAACTTGGGATCGAATCCGGACTGCAACCGAGAATAAGTTTCGCCATAGCGAAATCCAAACTCTGTCGCCAAAGGCTGACAATCCAGATTCAACCACCAGAAATCCAGGTACTTTTTTGCGAGAAACTGTTTCGAGAGCAACTCGTAAAACGTTCGCCTCATTTTCGATTCAAACGCTCCCTGTATTCCCGCAAGCTGCCATCGTTCCTGATGCAGAGCAAATAGACGATCTAAGTCCCGCCCTAGTTCCGACACGTCTTCACTGCGTCGAAACTCTACTCGGAAAGAACCAAGCAGATGGCGGGTCTTGCTCGTCACCGAATACCTCATCCCCGGGGACAGCATCGCCAAATACTTCTCCCAAGTGTTCGGCAACGCAATGGCCGACCTGGGCACTTCCTTGCGGATGACCCGCCAATGAGGTTGGGATAAATGATCGACCAGGGTCTTTGTGATTGCCGCTTCAGCGGAAAGCGTATTCAATTCAAGAATGTTCCACTTCGGGCGCTCGCGTAAGAATTCGAGAATTGCCGGGACACATTTGGACTCTTCTCCCGCACGGATCAAGAAATTGAGATAAACAGAATCAGTAGTACCGTCGCCCACGAACTTGATGATCCGGGCGGGAAACTTTCCCCCCATTCGTCGCTCTTCTTCAAACAGCGGCACTATCGCCACGAGATGGCCCGCGCTGTCTCGCACGGTTATCAACAGCAGTTCTTTCCCATCGCCATAAGCCTTCCACCAAGATGCCAGCCACTGGTAACTGAGGAAGATGGATTTCGCCGAACTGCTGGCAAGCAATTCGTCCCATTCAGGACGCAGGCCTTCGACCTCTTCCCAACGGGAAAAGACTTGAATCCGCAATTTTGCGTCCGTACTCATGCCATGCTGGAACAACCTTGCCAATGTTCAGCAAAGGGGCATTTTCAATGCTTCTTTGCCAGCCTTGGAATAATGCGTACTATACAACGTACGCACCAGCACTGAGCTTCGTCTCCGGGGAGACGAGACACGCCTTCCCGGAAGCCTCCGCAAAGGCGGGAATGGAAAACAGCAACGGCCAAGCATCTGCGATCAAGATTTCCGTTGTGATTGCCACGTTTGATCGGCGACACATTCTTGCGCGCACTTTGCCCACTCTCTTCCAGCAGGACTTCCCTGCCGATCAGTACGAGATTGTGGTCGTGATCGACGGCTCTAGTGATGGCACTGCTGAAATGCTCGCGAGATTTTCCCCGCCGTGCATTTTTAGATACATCGAACAACCGAACCAAGGACCCGGAGTAGCGCGAAACACGGGTATCAAAGCCGCCCGCGGCGAGATCATTCTGTTCCTCGACGACGATTTTCTCTGCGACCCGGGGCTGTTGCGTGAGCACTTCGCCGCACATCAATCTCCTGATGCTTCGCTCATCATCGGGCGCGTACTTGTTGACCCAAACTCTGCAACAACCGCCGCGATGGAACTCTGCCGTCGTTTTGACGATAGTCACTTCCCCGACAAAGACTTTCAGCCGGATTGGCCGATTTACACTTCTGTCTGCTCCAATACTTCGCTTCCGCGCTCCACTTGCTTGGAATTTGGAGGCTACGACGAAAACTTCTCGCGCATGGCTGAAGATCTCGAATTCGGCTTTCGATTGCACCATGTAGGAATAAAACTGCAATATCGCGCCAAGGCCGTCTGCCATGAGATTTATGACAAGACTACGGCGCAAGTGGTGGCCGCCGCAGAGGAGTGGGGTGCCCGGAATGATCTTCTCTTGTGCCGCAAGTATCCCGCATACCGCTCCCACTCACAGTTAGCTGTAGATGCATATTGGGTTAGACCACGGGCGTGGATATGGAGATCCTTAGCTTCGCTGTACCCGCTCATGAGGAATCCCCTAAGTGTTTGTTCCGTATTGCTTGATTCATTTGCGATAACGTCTCGCAACATTGGTCTTCGTCTCCTCATATTTCGAAAGCGCGCGGCCGTTTTGGCCGGTGCGAAGAAGGTGACCGGGTCATGGAAAGCGTTAGCGCAGCAATTCGGTAGGTCGCTTCCAGTGCTGCTCTATCATCATGTTGGTCCGCACATACATGACACGCCTCCGGAACTGACAATCTCTCCAGAAGATTTCAAGCGGCAGGTCAAGTGGTTAGCGAAAAGCGGATACCACTCAATCTCGACTTCACAATGGACGCAGTGGTGCACCACCGGCACAGGACTACCCCACAAGCCAGTAATGTTGACCTTCGATGATGCCTATGCCGATCTCTGTGAATTTGCTTTGCCCATTCTTCACGAGCACGGATTTACGGCTGGGGTGATGGTCGTCACCGGCCTTGTGGGCAAGACAAATGAGTGGAACGCCAGCGGTGGCGCAGGGAATCACAAGTTGATGACAGCGGAACAGATCCGCTTTTGGAATGCCCGCGGATTTGAATTTGGCGCACATGGCCGCACACACGCTGATCTCCAACGATTGCACTGCACGCAGATATCAAACGAGGTCGAGGGCAGCAAAATTGATTTGTCGGCCATTATCGGCATGGCGCCTCGCTCGTTTGCGTATCCTTACGGTCAATACAATGAATGTGCATTGCAAGCCGTGCGGAAGAATTTCGATGTGGCATTCTCTGTGCAAGAAGGCCTGAACACGTTGTCTTCTGATCTGCACACTCTACGGCGCACGATGGTGCAGCCGCGAGAAAGTCTCTTTGAGTTCGGAATGCGAGTCCGCCACGGGAAAAACCCATTCACGCCATTGCGGATCGCATTAAGCCCGATAAAAAAACTATTTTCCCGCAGGGGAAGGTAATGCCCCGTCGGGTTCTGCACATTCTGAGCGATGCCGATTGGGGCGGAACCGGGATTGCCCGCATCGTCTCAGCGATTGCGCATGGCATCGATCCACAACGATACGAGATTAGCGCTTGCTTCGTTGGAACCGCTGGGCCCCTGTTCGAGGAATTCCAAAAACAAGGGATTCCTACCAGCCTTATCAAATGGCGGCATCCCCATCGCGATCCTGCTGGCCTTTTTAGATTGTGGTGGCGATTAAGAAAAGAGCAGTTTGACGTCGTCCATCTTCATTGGGGGGGACGCGGTGTCCGGTGGACCATAAGAAATGCATGCAGTCCAAAACTGGTCTTTCATCTTCACGGCCAAATCACTGAACACGATTTGCGCAGGCACACAGCGAGTTCCACTGCAGGCGTTGACGCTGTCATCGCCGTCTCGCAGGCTGTTGCCCAGCATTGCCTCAGTGGTAACACGAAAATCGTCTACTCCGGCGTGGACATTCCAGAGGATCTAACGCGCCACTCTTCTCCCGAGATAACCATCGGCACCGCAGGCCGCCTCATCCCGATAAAGGGCATCAATTACCTGCTGCGCGCGATGTCCTTACTCAAGCCGGACTTCCCGCATCTGCGTTTGGAAATCGCCGGCGTCGGCCCGGAATCGTCGAATCTCAAAGATGAAGTTGCTTCTCTCGGGCTCGAAGCAAACGTGACCTTTCTAGGATGGATATCAGATCCTCTGTCCAAACTTTCTCAGTGGACCGCCTTCATTCAACCTTCAGTTGAAGAAGGTTTACCGATTGCAGTGCTCGAAGCCATGGCTACGGGATTGCCTGTCGTGGCTTCGGCAGTAGGCGGCCTTCCAGAGATCGTGGACGATGGCAAGACGGGAAGATTGGTGCCACCGGCTGATCCTGTTTCGCTAGCCAATGCCATTCGCGAATTGCTGCTTGATCCAGTCAACGCAACCAATATGGGAAATGCCGGACGTGCTCGCGTAATGCAGGAGTTCTCGTCACGGAAGATGGTGAATGAGGTTTTGTCGATCTACGACGATCTCTTTAGATTGTGAATTGATTGTTCAGGCTTTGGATGCGATCAGTGCCCGGATATATAGCCATCCGCCACGGAGTCTGGCCCAGTGAATCTTTACAGCGGGAATACCGTGTTCGAAGACAACAGCGTTCGGTTCTTGTCTCCATTCGCGACGTACACCCCTGATGCCTTCCGAAATGAATTTCAGCAGTCTGCCCCGCTGCTGCGGAAAATGAATCAGCAAGAATAAGATGTAGGCAGTGGCATGAGCGCAGTTCAAAAGGTAGCGCTCGCGTAGTCCCTCTACGCTGCAGACGCTGGGATGTGTCACAACGGCATCCGGCACATAGGCAGCTTGAAAGCCGGCATCCACCAATTGCAAAAATGCAAACAGATCTTCGCAGCCGCTGTGCGGCGGCCCCAGTCTGAGATCAAATCCAGTCCATTTGGTGAATGCGGACCGGCGGAATGCCATGTTCGTCCCGCTGGCACATATCCCACCGAACGCGGCCATCTCGAACCAATACGAGCCAGTCTTGTCCAGGATGATCGCCTTGCGCCCTTCACCACCTCCCTGGATCATCCGGCATAACGAGACGGTTTCAGGATCACCTTGAGGGGCTACGGTCCGGCCGCCCACTGCAACAAGTTCTGTATCTCGAAACGCAGCAACAATGTTCTTCACCCAATCGATTTGCGCAAGGCCGTCGTCGTCGATATAGGCGATCACATCTCCAATCGCTTCCCGCGCACCTCTGTTTCGCGCGGAACTCGCACCTAATCGGGATTCGAAAACGTATCTTGCGCCCCAACGCCGCGCAATCTCTTCAGCGCTTCCATTTTCAGGTGCGTTATCCACCACAATAACTTCAACGGGTTTTAGCGTCTGTCCTGAGATTCCAGCCAGACACTTTTCAAGCTGTTCCAGACGGTCTCGAGTGCAAACGACTACCGAGCAGGTCAATCCCGTTGAAGCTGATTCCAATGTCATTTGCTGAAATATAACAAACGCGCCAATGTCATCCCGAGAAGCCGTAAATAAGCTGCTGGCTCAAATTGCGATCTAGGATCTCGGACGTGCCAATTGCAAATACTATGCAAGTAATTGCATCTCTTGTAGTTAAAGTCACAGTTGAAGTCAGTAATGTGTGGATATTACCCGTGCTTCAATCACGTCCAAGTGATTGTTAATACAATATTTACCAGATTTTAATGAATTAGCCAGCTTGTCCACCTGTCGTTTCCCACTTTGGTACTCTGGTTGCAAAAGTAAGTGTGCATAACAAGCCCCTGACCCTCAGGAGAGAGTACTAAAAATGAGAAATACTGGCCAAAGACGGTGGATCGTGGTTTTGACCTTGGCGACGCTATCGCTGCTGACTACTGCGGCAATGGCGGACACGGTTAGCTTTTCCTCGAATAGCCCTTTGACAATTGGAAGTAATGGGACGGGCGGCGTCACCTTTGATTTTGGCACCGGTGCTACTGTCTCAGGCGCCACGCCGAGCACTGACTCGCTAAATAATAATCTCGGTACGATTCCTTTTACTATCGGAACAGGTATCGTGCTGGATGGATCGACGGGACAATTTTCCCCATCCCAGACCACAGTTTCAATCGGTACTGCAGATCCATTTGGAGATGGCAGTACAGGAGTTGGATATTTCACTGGGAACATCAACTTCATCACGATTTCAAATGGGAACCAATCTGGCCAGTTCAATATCAGCATCAGCCTGTCGGAGATCGGCTATAGCTGTATAGGTGATCCAACGCAAAACGGTTGCGCAGGCAGCGGCATCCTCTCAGAATTGGCATTCGGCGGACAGGGATTCTTGAATTTCAGTTTCTCCATTGGTGGCGGCCCCCAGGACTTGGAAGCACTTAAGGGAGTGGCTTCGACCGACGGCAGTTATAGTTCGAACGGATTCAACGGAACCATCAACACTAATCGGCCGATTCTGACAGACAGCAACGGGGCCGATACGACAACGGTTCCTGAACCCGCTTCTTTGGCTCTTTTTGGTTCCGGCTTACTTGCAGGTGGCAGCTTCATCCGACGGAGACTTTTGTCCTAGTCTCAAGCATTCGTAAATGACCCGCCTCTTCAGGCGGGTCATTTTTTTGCACCTGGGATAGTTGAGTTACGTCCCAATCACAATACCTTCCTGCGCCTTAGTATCTCCCCATACCCCCGAACGGTAGCCGTAGCGCAGACGTTCCAGGAAAAGCTCTCTACATGCGTCAACCCGCGATCTGACAATTCGGCCCGCAATTGTGGCTCGTGAAGAAGTTTGTCCATCGTGTTCGCGAGCAACGACGCATTGCCGCATTCCACCAGAACTCCGCCTGCTCCCACTACTTGTGGTAATGAGCCACGCTCGGTGGCAATCACTGGTGTCCCCACGGACAGCGCCTCCAACACCGGCAATCCGAATCCTTCCATCTCCGACGAACACACCAGCGCGGTCGCATTCTTATAGAGCACTGCCAACTCATCCGCTGGGACATATCCCAGCCAACGCAGTTCCCCGTTGGTGCTGAATCCTTTGCTCGACTCCGATCTTTCTCCCGCAACCACCAGATTGACCGGCAGCTGCCGTCCACGGAGCAGCTTGATGGCGTCTAGCGTGACATCGAGTCGCTTGTGCTTGTCGGTGCCCACTGACAGGAAGTATTGATCGGGAATGTTGTGTTTCATCTTTACCCTGTCCCAGTCAGCACTTGCGGTGAACTCCTGGCCCGGCCCTTCTACTGTGATAAAAAGTTTCTCCGCTGGGATTCGAAGTTTCTCCCTGAGGTCTTCAAATGAATGATCTGAGACCGTAAACACTCCGTCACAAACCCTCGCCGAGATTGGCGACATGAACGAATACAGCAGCCGTTGCAATGTCGGCATGTGCTCAGGGCTGTGCTTCCAAAGCAGATCGTGAATGGTCACCATCTTGGCTGTCGACGGCAGCACCGGACTCACATTCCCCAACGAGTGCAACAGATCGATCCCATATTTCTTGCAAATTCCCCGGAATCGCAATTGCTCCCAGAGGTGTCGTGAGACGGGATGCAACGGAGAAGAACATTCGATTCGATGGAAGTTAGGAAAGCTATCTAGTTCCGCAAATGTGGGCCAGGCTGTGGGATTCAGGAAAACGAAATATTCAAAACTCGCATTCAGCTGCTGCAGCCCACTCAGCAATCCGCGGGCATAGGTTTCCCCGCCGCCTACCTTGCCGGGGCGGATATACACCATATTGAGGCCGATTCGTAGTGTTCTACCCATGAGTCAAGGCTGACCAGTTGGCAGCTTCCAGCGCAGCAAGAAGAAGGTTATAGCCATTCTATCTTCAATCTGAACAGTGGAATCTGAAAAGCACGTCCGGACGCATCCTGGCGTTATTCGCGTCCGGCCGCTTTTGTTGAGACTTGGAGTGGCAGTATGGTTTCCTTAGAACCTGACCTTGCGCAAGCCCGCCGCACAGATGCGGTCAACTCATTTCGAAACGCCGATATCAATAGATCGATGTCCAACAGCAGCGATTCTTCTCGGTATAAACGGTAGAGAGAAAGGGATCCCCACTCCCGCCCATCCGGCCACACTAGCCCAAGCTGCAATGTCCAAGTTCCCGGAGCTTCCTCCAGCGGGTCCGCCGACATTGACTTTCGCCAACTATATATAAGGTGACCGGCATGATTGGCCATCAGGAAATTGGAAGTATGTGCCGGCACTACTTCCCCGCTGTCCACCCTGAATTCAAATCCGTCGAATTCGTTCTCGGAAAAAGCTGCGCAAAGGGCTTCGCAAACCTGGTCCAACGTGGTTGCACGCTGCAGCGACATGGCCGCTTCGCGGATCAAAAGATTATTAATAATGATCTTCTGCGTCACCGCTCTCTGCGCGATTCGACCGACTTCAACGAATTCGCCATAGCCCAAGTGCTTTATCCCAACAAAGATTCCTAATACGGCAACGAACAGGACTAGAAATCCGACCTTGGCATAGAACAAAAAGAGACTTACCAGTCCGAAACATGCCGAGATCGCGTAGAGCAGCACCACCACTTGCGTATGAGAAAAACCTTTTTCCAGTAACTTATGGTGGATGTGCGCCCGGTCAGACTTGAACAGCGGCTGCCCCGAGACGAATCTCCGGACCACTGACAGCGCAGTTTCCGTCGCGGGCAGACCAAAGGCCACGATCGGGATCGCGACCGCCACGATCGTTGTCGTCTTCTGCATTCCCACCAGTGAAAGCGCACTCAACGTGAAACCCACGAAGAGGCTGCCGCTATCACCTAAGAAAATGGTTGCTGGATTGAAGTTATAGCGAAGAAAACCGAGGATTGCGCCTGTCACTGCGATGGTCAGCACCGCCAGCAGGCGTTGCCCGTTGATAAGCGACATGCACAGGATAGTGACCGTCGAAAATAACGCCGACCCAGCGGCCAATCCATCCAGCCCATCGATCAAGTTGAATGAATTGGTGATCCAGACCACCCACAAGATGGTTGCGGCCAGGGAAAGGAACCAGCCCAACTCGTGATTGCCTATCCATCCGCCTAATAGATTTCCAATGCGCAACCCACCACTGAACAGGATGGCAGCGGCGGCGATCTGGACAGCAAACTTTGTGAAAACGCTCGCACCAAAAATGTCGTCGTACAGCCCCAGCAAAAAGACCATTCCACCGCCGCAGAGGATGTACGCGGTGATTCTGCCGGAAAACTCCTTATTGAAATGGAGATAGTGAGCGCCCAAAACCACGGTAGAAACAGTGATGAACACAGCGACGTAAACCGCAACACCACCACAGCGTGGCATTGGCATGGTGTGGACATGCCGGGTGGAATGCGGTGCAGCCACCCACCCTCTCGCCAACGCAACATCGCGCACTCGCCGAGTCAGCAACAACCCCAGCAACAGCGAGCCGAGAAATGTCCCGAGGTAGATGAGAGTAATCATCAGTCAAGCTTGCACAGCATCGACAATCTCTTCAGTGGGGGAGGGAGCACACACGAATATCGAGCCGCTTTACGCGGCCATCAAGTCTTCATGTTGTGGGGGGAGAATCAGTTTGTACTATACAACTTCATCCAGCTACTTTGAAACAGCAAATCACGTTACTGCCGACACTCAATCGTCCTGCCGTATGCCGCAACTTAAAAAAGTCTTTCGATCTTTTTTCTTCTACTCAGGGCAACTCAGTTTACTACTTAGTTACTCCCATGTCCAGCACAAACCCCCTCTGTGCCTTCGGAGTTAGCCATGAATCGCTTCGCCCTCGCCATTGTTTGGCTTGCATCAACACTTTTGTTTTCCGTCTCTTCCGCCCTCGCCCAAACCGTCACTTTCAGCCACCAGCAATATGCAGCTGCGGGCACGATCTGGGCGCAAGTCGATCTCAATAACGACGACGCTCTTGATCTGATCACCCAATGCACTCCGCCCGGCGATACCAATTGCGTCGGCCGCTTCGCAGTTCAACTTAACAACGGACACGGTGCCTTCGGCGCTCCGGTTTTCTACAGCAACAACTCGCGCGATTCTCTGGGCTTTGTCGCGGTCGGCGATTTCAATCGTGACGGCAAGATGGATCTGGCCGTAGCCAGCGGCGGTACAACAGCTAATGCGCCAGCTATCGATATGTTTCTGGGTAATGGAGACGGTACCTTTCGCGCGCCGATTCGGTCGGTCATTACCTTCGGCGCACCGGTTGTTACAGGTGATTTTGATAAGGACGGCAAACTCGACCTGGCCTTCGTTGGTCCCAGCGGCAGCCACAACCAGATATTCATCGCGCGCGGCAACGGGGACGGCACTTTCAGCACGCCTACAGTCGCATACACAACGTTCGGTTTCATCGAGAATCTTGCTACGGGCGATTTCGATGGAGACAGTTTCCCCGACCTTGCCAGCGACGATGTCTCCGCCTGCAACAACGGCACCTGTACCTACCGCTTTTATGCCCTTTACGGGACTGGCACTGGGTCATTCACCGCTGTAGTTACTGTAGTTCCCGATTCTGTTAACACCTACCACGTCGCCGACGTTAATAAGGACGGCCGTTCCGACCTGCTATCAATTGAAGGCTGCGGCACCCAGTGCGTAGTGCAAATTCGCTACGGAACCGCATCTCGGACGTTTACCACCAAACAGTTCGCCGTCGTCGGCCCCTCACCTGGAGCTCCCGTCGTCGCCGATTTCAACGGTGACGGCTTGAATGACATTGTGTATCCATCGCTGGAGTTCACCGGCGCAACCTCGTCCAACAAATTTCTCGCGGTCCACTTGGGAAAAGCCGATGGCACATTCAGCGCCGCGCAGAGGTTCGCTACTACCGTCAGCGCATTCGATTCGCACGCCGGCGACTACAATCGTGACGGCAAGCCTGACCTGCTTGGAATGTTTTTCGACGCGAACGCAACCGCCACCTTGCACGTCTGGCTGAACACCACCAGCGGCAACTTCCCGACCTTCTGCGCACCGCCGGCGTCGGCGGGAATTCACGTATGCGGATTATCAGAAGGCATTCAGGTGAACTCGCCCGTCACCGCGAACGCAACCGCCAAACCGTTCGCGTTCCTCTACCGCTTCGAACTCTGGGTGGACAACACCAAGGTCTACACCGCGCGCGAGGACGACAGGATCTTTACCAAGCTTAACCTGCAACCCGGCAATCATTCGTTTGTCTTTCAGGCTCGAAACGCTCCTACTCAGGCCGGCTCTTCAGAACAGTACATCCGAGGGCTTAGCGTCTTCGTCTCCGGTTGCACTCCTCCCGCCACCGACGGCATCAACGTTTGCAGCCCTGTCGACGGCGGCACATACAGCCACACGCAAGTCACGCGCCTAAGCGCGGCAGCGCATCTGGGCGGCACCTTCTACCGGCTGGAAGTCTGGATGGACGGCGTGAAGAAATGGTCAGTAACCAATAACGTTATGGATGTGGGGTTCAATCTTCCTGTCGGCAGACATCGCTTCGACTACGTCGCGCGAAACACCACGGGCACGCGCATCGTGAAGACGGTTTTTGCGACGGTGAACTAAGGATTGCAGACGTGAGTGTTGAGAAGAGAACCTAATGGGCGCTTCGAGGACCATCTCCGGGCACAACCACAGCCCGGCTCAAAGTGCCCATGCGGTTGCTACTCACATCTCTGAGTACAACGTCCAACCGATAGCGCCCAGGCGGCAGAGCACTCGTCTCAACGCGTTGCGAACTCGCTTCCGGGTCGATCTTCGCTTCCCGGCTTACCGCTTTCACATTGATGATGTCTTCGAAGACATCGAAGACTCGCCCCGTCAGCCCAACCAGACGCGCGAAGATATCGACTCTGCCGGTCTTTGTCGGGGGAATACCGCTTTCATCGCTCAATGCGATTTGCTTATTGCGCAGCGCTATCGTGATGGGAACCAGCGTGGTGGCTTCAGTCACTTTCAGGTAAGCGACGCGCACCTCGAATGGTAACTCCTGAGATTTAATGCGATGACTTGCCACTTCCTCCAAGTCTTTAAACTTCACTTGCGGGGGATGGGAACGAATATCGAACTGGAGAGGATCGATGATCGCCTGGCCTTCTTTTACTTCTGCCGTCGGACCATGTTCTAGCTTGAACTCGTTACACTTGCACCTATCGACAAATTCGAATTCAACGTTCTGGCCGATGCCCACGATATACCGATACTTCCAAGTCTGCGCCGCATAGATAGCATCGCCATCTATATCGTTATGGACGTCGATGTGATCGGGCGGGCCATAAACTATGTATATGCGCCCGCGGTCCGCTAAAGATCCCATTACGCCAGCAGCGAAGTGTTCATTTGCGAACGCGATTCCCCGGTAGTGCTCTTCCTTGAATTCGTTCCTTATGGTGTCGGGCGTTGGATCGCGACGCAGCCAGAACTGCTCTACAAACAAATCCCGTTCTCTGTCACTCTTCAGTTTATTGAAAGCGAACGATTCTTCAGGAGTGATGATCCAGCGGACGTCCTGCTCTAGCCACGGAACGGAGAGATCCTTGAGTACGCACCCATCTTGCTTTGCGCGCTTCGCTTGCGCGCCGGCGGACGCCGAATGAGTTTTCTTTTCTGGCGCGACCGCGCTTGGGTCTTGGTTGATGGGCAGCAGCAAGAGCATCGCAAAAAAAACGGGAAGAACCATATCGTCTCCTGAAGTGCAGCGTGCCTTCCACTCAAATACGAATTGCCCTCTATCTTATCTACCCACGAGGAAGTAATTTTTCCAAATATAGTTGGCGGCCAGTAGGAGGACGCCAATCGTCAGCAGCGTCTTTAAGAGCCTGAAGATATCGAGCCCTTCTTTTTTAACTGCTCTCCTCGGTGGCGGTGGTGGCCGATACGCTTCCCGTTGGCCTGTTCCCCAGGGGTCTTTCGGATCATATGGCGGCATGGTTGGAGTATATCGAAAGTACCGTCACCCGGCAGTAACGTCCTAGACCTAAATTTCTTTCAAGCATGTTCCGAAAACTCCGTCCGATTCTTCGCAGCGAGCGCCGAGGCCTTCCTCTGGCTTCTGCTTGCTCAGCCTCATCCAGCTTCGGTGAAGGCGTCGTGCGGGTTGCGACTGGGCGAACAGATGCACAGCAATCTCACCGGTTTTGACGCCAAACTAGTGAATCTCTGGACGGAATGAATGGTGGGTCAAGATCAGGATCAAAGACGGAGTGATCGGCTGGACAAAAGAAAGCGATAAATTTCTGGCCAAAGACGCGTTAGGGCCTCAATGACCGGATCAACTCAGGCTTGCTTCACTTGATGGCTTCCGAAGAACTCTTCTACACACTCCATCGCCCGATGGAATGACAGCTCTTGTCCCCAATGGACGATCTCCGGGGATCCCACTTTTTGAACGACGTAATGGAATATGTCGCCGGAGCCGTTCTTGCTCACGACGATGTCGGCTATGAATCCATTTTTCTCAACATGGATACTTGAAGGATGAGTTTCTGAACCGGACACTCTTTCACCGTTTCTTGCTACGATCTGGGGCCCGATTCGCTTCACATACGCCAACTTGCGTCAGGTGAGATGCAAATACTAGGTGAATAGTTGGTCAACTTTGATGACTATGCAGAATAATTCGGCCGCCTCAGAACCTCCAGTAAGTGGCGGATCGCCCACCCAATCTCCTGAGGGTGCCCCGTCCTAGCTCCGCAAGGGGGGGTATTGACTGCTAGCTAGTGACCACCACTAAAGAGGGCGCCCCACCCGCGGGATTTTCCCTGACTACTGACTACTACTGCAATGTTACTTTTCTCCTCACGAGGTTACCTTAGTGCTCTGTACAACCGTACATGGACAAGGCATCCTAGGTGCATGAAATCTGCACTTGGCATCCGAGAGCTTACGCGATTGAGCGGCCCTGGCGAAAGCCCAAGCCTGATGCGGATTTCAAGAGAGAGCACGGCAATGAGCAAACAGAAGGGTTTTTCACTCGTCGAACTGCTGATCGTGGTTGCGATCATTTTGACACTCGCGGCCGTGGCAATTCCTAATTTACTGAGAGCTCGAATGGCCGCCAATCAGGCTTCAGCCGTTGGTTCGATACATGCCATTACCACGGCTAATATGTACTTCGAGTCAACCTTCGGTGGATTTGCTCCTTCATTGCCTGCGTTGGGCGGTGGCCGCGCAGTTTGCGGCTCGGGCAATATTGCTCCGGCGATCAATGCTGCATGCTTGATCGATCCTTCATTGTCGCAGGCCACCACTCCTGAGACCGCAAAGAGCGGATACTACTTCACCTACACGGGCTCCAATGAACGTGCAAACGGCACGGTTCAGACATTCGAGATCTTGGCGAGTCCGGCCGTCCAGAACTCCACAGGTGAATTGGCTTTCCAAGCTGACCCCTGGCAGGTAGTCCCCCAAGCGCCGATTTCGGCTGGCTCCAGCGCGTCCGCGCCTAAGGCGGACACGGCACCTAGTGGAGCGCAGCTGTAGTCTCGGACCCCACATCAATCACACTCAATTTCAGCAATCGATAGCTCTCATTCGGTCTCGCAAAATCATCACGACTCAATTTCAGCAATCCATAAGCGCTCCGGAGGAGCGCAATGTTTTAGTAGGGACGCGAATGATTCTTCCAAGCTCCGTAGGGTCGGAACATCATTCGCAACAACCAAACCGACTCATTTTCGGCAACGTTCACTCGATCAGCCGCTGGTTCAATGCGTAGCGAATGAGATCAGCATTGGACGCGAGACCCATCTTCTCGAGGATGCGTGCGCGATAGGTGCTTACAGTCTTGACGCTCAGACAGAGCGCCTCGGCGATCTGAGAAACCGATTGTCCTTTTGCAATTTGTTCAAAGACTGTGTATTCACGGCCTGATAGACGATGGTGCAGCGGCAAATCGTCTCCGGACTTCAAGTGTGTAGCAAGATTTTCCGCGAGCGTCTCCGTAATATAAAGTCCACCCGCTCTGACCTTTTCAATCGCTTGAATCAGCTCTTCCGGGGCCCGCTCCTTGGCCAAATATCCAACCGCTCCCGCCCTTAGTACTCGCAGGCCAAACTGGTCCTCGGGATGCATGCTATATACGATCGTGCGAAGTTTTGGGGCCAGCGACTCCAGCTCCTCCAGCACGGCAAGCCCGCCCCGCGCAGGGAGGGACAGATCGAGGATGAGAATGTCCCAATCTGAGTTTCGTATTGCAGAAAGGGTCTCTTCTGCGGTCGCCGCTTCGCCGAACCGGTAGAGCGGCTGGTCTGTCAAGATTCTCTTTACCCCTTCGCGAACTACTGCATGATCGTCAGCGATCAATATCTTGATCATGCCGTCTTCGCAGTCATTAATGGAACGATCACGGTGATCATGGTGCCCTCTCCCGGTTTGCTGTCTAAAAAGAATTGCCCATCGAGTGCCGCGATCCTCTCGCGCATTCCAAGAAGGCCGAACGATCGCTGCCGGTCGTAGTCAGTTAGAATGCCGCGGCCGTTGTCTCGAATAGTCAGTTTCACGCCAGTCTGGTGGGCAGTTAGATATATTGCAACCCTGCTTGCCGCCGCGTGACGCGCTACGTTAGTCAGCGATTCCTGAGCGATGCGAAACAGAGCCGTTTGCGGACCTTTGGGAATGTTCGCATCCTCGAACTCGATATGAACAAGAGCGAAGATCCCAGTACGCTTTTCGAAAGTGCGGGCAAGCCATTCGATTGCTGCGGACAGTCCGGCATCATCCAATATGCCCGGCCGCAATTCGGCTGAAATTCTTTTTACAGTCTGGATGGAATCGTCGATCAGGGCCGACATGGCGCTCGCTCGTTCTGTAAGCTCCTCAAAACCTTTCAAAATGCCAATGCGTCTGCTGATCCATGCTATATCCATCTTGGCCGCTGTCAAAGTCTGGCCAAGTTCATCGTGGATCTCACGAGCAACGTGCGTTCTTTCGCTCTCCCGGGCTGCTTCGATATGGGTCGCCAAAGCGAGTCGTTCATTTTCCACTTGTTTGCGACTTGTGACATCGATCACCACTCCACTAACGCGTACTCGCTCGATCTCGTGGTCATATCTTTCTAAGAACCGGCGGCCCTTAACTCCCACCCATCTCATTTCGCCGTCGGCCCGAATGATCCTGTGCTCAAAATCGAATTGTTCAGGGATGGCCTGGCTGTTAATTCTCTGGAGCATCCTGCTTAGCCGGGCCTGGTCATCGTTATGGACGAAACGCGATAAATCTTCCACGCTTGCTTTGAACGTCTTATCCACCCCAAGTATTGAACTGCATTGATCAGACCATCTCAGTGTGCCGGTATCAGGATAAAAGTCAAAGGTGCCGATTCCGCCAGCTTCAATCGCCAATTGCAGCCGCTCAGCGATCCGGTCAGCTGCTGCTGCCACAAGACGCCGGTCATGGATATCCACGCAGATTCCAAACCAATTTCGTACATTGCCGTGCTCATCTCTGACGGGCAAACCTTTGCCGAGGTGCCAGCGATAGGTCCCATCATATTTTCTGAAGAGGTATTCAATCTCGTAGGGAGTTTCCGTCTGCACTGCACGTTCCCAGATCAGCAGACACCTTTCCCGATCATCAGGGTGAAGGACTCTCGTCCAGTCCTTACCCATGGACTCCGCAGGGGTCAGGCCCGTGTAGTCATACCATTGTTGATTGAAATAGATGTTGTCGCCGTCTTTATCGGTCATCCAGATGATCTGAGGCGACAATTCGGCGAGCACACGATAATGCCGCTCTGACTCCACAGGACCTGTGATTGCAGTATTGGTAAGCGAAGAGGTGCTCCGCTGCTTCGAGCGTGGGCGCAAGACGAACGAGATAAACCCGGCTATGGCGGTAAGAGCAAGCGCTGCGATTACAAAGCCCCATACCAATTTTGCCCGATGAGTAAAGTCGTAAATCAATACGACGACCAGGCTAAAGAACGCCATCGATGAGCAGCCAACGATTACGATCAGAAGTGGAGTGGTGATTGTGTGTAGTCGGCGGCGCTTCAATGGAGTTTGGTTTTTAGTGGATACTTTCAGGAACACACCGGCAAAGGAATACACCAGTGCGCACGTTCATCCGGTCCGAATGAAGCTGATTCGATTATAGCCAAATCTGGAAGATGCTTTATTTTCCGCGGGATGTAATCGCTTCCCTAGCTGTTAGACCAATATGTCCAGACAGCAAACAAGGCCGAGTAAATAATCGATGCGCTCAATGCTTGCTTCCAGAAACGCGGATGAACATACCAGCGTGCAAACGAAGCAAAATTCCTAAAACGCGGCGGCCTCTCTTTCTTTGGGGGGAAGATAAGTTCTAGGCCGTGCGACCGGGAGGAAGAGATTTGAATGACGTTAGCGGGCATGTCTGGATTCAAGTTGTCCTCCTCAGTGAGAGTAAAGAGAGAACCGAGGAATAAACATCGGAGGGATGCTGATTATCTTGTAGGACAAACTCCTAAGCAGGCGACATTTCACGACATTGGGTTAAACGTATCGCATTACGACACGTTGAACGTATCGCATTACGACACAATGTTCGCTGCCAGACAAGATAGCCAGAATGACGAACTTGGGATTGTGAGGCGAGGAAAGAGTGAATGTAGTTCATCGTATTCAAATTGTCAATAGCATATTTTGTAAATTATCTTAAAGTTATTCACGAAATTGTGCAACTGACCCATCCTTTGCTAGGCGCTACAGGAACAGCTTGGAGTGACTCCGACGATTGCGGCGCGGAATGAAATAACCCACCCTGTCGCTCGAAAACTACGAGCGACAAGGGTGGGGCAGTCCCGAAATAAGTACTGAGCCGAAGGGGTGGACCATCCGCCATCGGTGGAAGATTTAAGCGAAGTCCAATGGGCGCGCAGCGGAAGAGTGGGCGCCAGTGCGTGCTAACGAATGAGCCGTTTCCGAACTACGCCGGCGATTCCTATCAAGCCGGAACCTAATAGGGCGATGCTGGCTGGTTCGGGGGTAGGGGTGCTCGGGGTGTCGATAATTACGGCTCCCGAGTCAACGATCACGTCCTTGCCGAATACTTCTCCATCGAAGTTGAAGGGATTATCAACGCGCACGCTGCAGTCCGGTGCCAGGATCGTCCCTGACCAAGTGCTGTCACTTTTGTTGACTCGGGCGGTGCAACTCGCGCCAGTCAGGTTGAAGATCACGTTGTTGGAGCTGATGCCGCCCAACAGGGAGATGTTCAATTGGGCAAGGAGCATGTCGCCGCCGATATTGATCACGAACCTATCGTCTGCGCTGCCTCCTGCGAACGTCCAAGTGTAGGGGTTGGTGGTCGTTGCTGAACCAGTCACATTCACTACGTAAGTTCCCCCGGTAAGGGAAGCGTTCGTGAATATCATGTTGGTGTTGTTCAAGCTGGCGAGGGTCAAGTTCGGAACCAGACTGCCCAAGTTTCCGGAGATGCTGCTCATGTTTGCAGTCACGCCGGTCTGGCTGCCGGTGACCAGACTGCCCGTGTACGCGCCGTGCGAACCCAATTGCAACACCGGAGCGGTGGTTACGGACACGTTTCCTGCGATGCGGCACTTATCCACGGAGAGCGATCCGGCGGCGGTGCCGCCAGTGCCGACGTTCCCGCCCACGCACGTCGTGGTCTCATTCAATCCGTCATTGATCGTGACGCTATTCGAACCATAGACAGTGAAATTTCCAAGTCCGAAACCATCGGCGTGGGCTTGCCCTGCCAAGAGAATTATTACGCCGGACAATGCAACAGTCCTCATCCGGTTCACTAAAGCAGAGCTCATTGGTCCTACCCTCTGGGACAGCCCCATTCATGCGGAGCAACCTGTTTGAATTAAAGCAATTTCAATGCCGTGAGATGGTACGGAAAACAATCGACTTAGGAAGGCACGCTCCCGCCAATATGCAAAGAGTTGCATAGATACGACTATCCTTTGCGGATTCTACGCGGCAGTACTAATACTAATAAGAGATTGACGATGACAGTGTGATTGAATCAATTATGACTCACTTTCGGCAGTCGACAGCGCTCCGTAGGAGCGCAATGTTTATAGTCGGCCCAGTGAATAATTCTTCCAAGCTCCGTAGGAGCGACATCGAATTCACGCGTGGCCCACACCATTGAGGGTTCCCCGTCCTAACTTCGCTAGGGCGGGGGTTTTCACTGACTACTGCTATGCAGCGCGTTTCCCACTCATCCCCTTCCCACTCAATCCCTTTCAACGACCGTTTCAATTCGGCCGCCAGGTCACTTGCGTTGTTCACAATCGCCGACGGCCTTCCCGCTGGATTACTCCCTACCCACCGCACCAACTCTTCACGCGACGCGACTACATGGCGACCTTGCCGCCTCACCGGCATTCCTTCTTTTGCAAAGCGGTGTGCTGTCGAGACTGGTAGCTCAAGGAACTCCGCAATCTCTGCCCACCCCTTAGCAGATCGTCCGGCTTTGGTTTCTCTTTCCGCTTCGCCATCGCTGGTTGGATGCCATTCTCAATACTTCTCTACGTCCTACAAAACTTCTGGGGCTGCCCCACCCTTGTCGCTCGATTTTCGAGCCCACAGGGTGATGGGAACATCTCCGTTATTTGAAATTGTCATCCAGAGCGGCTTGTTTCTGGCGCGAAGTTGACGCGTTTAGCGGGCGTCGGAGCCCGCTGCGGAAATCCCGAGCGCAGCGAGGGAACTCGTCTTACCATCTTGCACTTGGGGACAGCACCATCGCCGGGTGCCCCACCGTAGCCTGCCCTGAGCGAAGTCGAATGGGTGCTTTTCACAGGTGGGTAGCGAGGCGGGTGAGCAGCCAGACCGCTGTGGGTGCCCCGTCCCGGCTTGCGCTTCGTAGCGGAGTACCATTCTGGCAGGCACGCTATTACGATCTCAATGTGTGGAGCGAGCGCAAACGGATTGAAAAACTACGGTATATGCATCGCAACCCAGTAAAGCGCGGCTTGGCGGAAACGCCTGAGGATTGGGAGTGGAGCAGTTTTTCGAAACTATGCGACTGGTGCTGAAGGCGTCGCTGAGATCGAATCACAGTGGACGGCGAGAAAGAGGGAGCAGAGTGGGATACTCCCCAAACTGAAAATCAAGTCAACTACCCCGCCCTAGCAGAGCTAGGACGGGGCACCCCACAACTTGCTAGGGCGGGCCACCCGTCGTGGACGACGGGACTCGAACCCGCGGCCGTTCGGGCGTAAGACACATCAAACTGTCCACCGTAATAACACTCGGGTGAGCATCACCAGAAGAGCAAAAGCACTCAGGGACAATCCGTAGATTGCAAAGAACCATAGAAGTTGGCGTTTTCGAGTCGTCACGTTTCCCATCCCTGCTCAGGCGTTTTGCCCCGGAAAATCCAATACGCAACTGCGGAATACGTTAGGACTATTGGCGTAACGAAAGCGGCACCCACCAACACAAATATTTGGCTTGTGGAAGATGATGCTGCTTCCCACAGAGTCACACTGAACGGAACGATATATGGAAATGCAGTCAAAGCTACACCCGAAATACCTGCAACAAAGACGAACTGGCCTAGAAGGAACGCCAGTGCGGGTCTGGTTTTCTTGGTCATCGTCGTCAACATGCCCAAGGCAATGGCAAACAAGCCTGCAAGGCAAGCAAGAGCGATTCCATGTGAGGCAAACTTCGAGCGGATGCTGGGCTGGATACTGACGGCATAGATAGAAGCCATGCCGAACAATACCGCAAAGAGCGGTGCCGAAACACGGATGGAGCGAAGTGCAAAAGTTTGCAGCGACAGACTTGATTTCAGATTGAGCCATCCTCCTCCCAGTACGACGTAGCCGAATGGGACAGCGATGCCGTTGATGATAGGGAGAGGATGAAGGACGTCTAGCACACTTCCCGCGAATTGGTGATTCTGGACTTTAATTCCTTGCATTAGGCCACCCAAAACGAGTCCCTGCATGAATGCAGCTACGAGCGAGCCAACTGCAAAAGCAACATCCCATCTACGACGATACTGCTTCGATTGCACGCGGAACTCAAATGAGACACCGCGAAATCCCAACGCAAGCAACATAAGGATGATTGGAAGATAGAAGGCTGGTAACAAAATCGAATATGCGACAGGAAACGCGGCAAGCAGTATTACGCCGGCCATGATGATCCAAGTCTCGTTGCCATCCCAAGTCGGGGTAATCGAATCGACCATATGATTGCGAGACTCCGTCGCCGGCTGGAATAGGAGCAATATGCCGACCCCCAAATCAAATCCGTCCAGGATCACGTAAAGAGTAAGTGCGAACGCCAGAAAACAAAAGGAGATTAGTGGTAAATCCATTTCTTCAACTCCTTTGCGTGATCTTGCGATTCCCTAGTCGGTCCAGCACGTACGGACGGAACGCGTTCTTTAGAGAGCCCGAAGCTTCTGCATGTGGCGGAGCCTCTCCGGGGCCACGGCGAATAATGCGAAATGCAAAAATCAGGAAGGCAGTTATGAAGACCGTATAGACGCAAACAAATGCGATCAGAGTCGACAAGAGCGCCTGAGCTGGCACAGGAGAGATTGCGTCCACCGTTCTCAACATGCCATAAATAACCCATGGCTGCCGTCCAGTCTCCGCAACATACCAGCCCGCCAACGTCGCAATAATGCCGGATGGCGTCATGAAGACCAGAATCCAAAGAAACCACCGGGCGCTGAAGAGTTTTCCCCCGAAGCGCAACCATAGTGAAGCAACTCCGACGGAAAACATGACGATACCCATGCCATACATAATGCGAAAGGCGTAGAACACGATTCCCATTCTGGGCTGAAGGTCGCGTGGCGTATTTGTCAACCCTTCGACGCGCCCATCGAGACTGTGGGTCAACCAGATGCTTCCGAGGTAAGGTATTCCTAATTGGAAGCGATTTCGCTGATTGTTTTGGTCGGGGACTATGAATAAATAATATGGAGCCGGCGACTGCGATTGCCTTTCCCAGAAGCCCTCTGCGGCCTGCATTTTCGACGGTTGATACTTGAGCATAGTGCCGTAAAGAATGTCTCCGATGAAGACCTGTACGGCAATCAACACGGTCCCGAACGCGGTTCCCAAAGCGACAG
>JAOAPH010000128.1 GCA_025462835.1 Candidatus Angelobacter sp.
TCTTGCTAAAGAAATCAAAGCGCTCGTCGACGAATGCCTTGGGCAGAACATTGGCGTGAGCTTCAATCAAGTGGTAGGCGAGCCAATCTTTCCAGGTGTCCAGCGGAGTTGAGGCAACAAGAGCAGATTCGCCCGCGAAGGCAGTGGGCTGCCACACGATGAAATTGGCCTGTGTTCCGAGACCAGCGGCGCGGAAGTACTCAGGCCAGTCTAGGCCGGGCGCTTTGGTAACGAAATCAGCTTGCTTCCAGGGGTTGTTGGCCTTGTGGATGTCGTCGTTTTCGTCGAGACGGAGATGCTTCTCCGCTATGGCGTGCTCCAACTCGAAAATGCGGGCAGCGCGAGCGTCCGTGTCAGAAAATCCTGCGAGCTTTAACACGGCTGAAACATGCGCCTGATATTTTGTCCGGATGTCGCGCATGTGCTGGCTGTCGGCCAGGTAGTATTCGCGATCAGGCAATTGCAATCCACCTTGCAGCAAGTAGGCGGTGTAATGTTCGGAATCGTTGAAGCTGGGAGCGACCCAAAGGCCGAACAAATTAGCTGTATGGAAGTTGGTGTTATTGAGCGCGTCCACGTCTGCGCGCAAGGTTTCGCCTAGAGCGCGGGCGAGCTCATGCTTGTCCTTTATGGCGGCAATGGAGTCTAGGTGCGGTTTTATTGGGGTGAGCCCTTTGGCTTCAATCGCGGCCTCATTCATGTAGGAGTTGTAAAGGTCGGCGATCTTGCGCGAGCTAGAACCGGCAGCACCACCGGATTTAGCAGCCTCTTCAATGAGGGCAGCGGTGCGCTTATTGCTCAGGATGTCGAGCGTGGTGAAGGTGCCGATGCCGCCGCGATCCGGCGGGATTTCGGTTCGCTTGATCCAGTTGCCGTCGGCCGTATTCATAGAAGTCGTCGCCGGGCCGGATGGTGGTGTCCATTTTGGACGCATCGATGCCGTGCTTCTCGGATGAAGGCGTTTCTTTCTTGGGCGGGTCCTGTGCCTGGGCTGTGAGGATCGAGACGGCAATAAAAAGGCAAGCAGTGACGCTCGCGAAAGAGAATTTCGAAAGTCTATGTGGAGGATTCATGCAATGTGCTCCAGAGCCAGGGCGGCTAGTTGGATTCAGCGACTCTGAGTAGACTACTGGAATTTAGAGAAGTTAGCATTTGCCCGGCAGAAGATGCATGGATGTGTCGGACGAGTCCTACATGAACAGATAAGTTTCTCCGATTGTCTTTCCAGTAACTCTGTGTACAATTTGAATTCCCCCAGTGAGGCCCTAAGGCATGTCAGCAGAGCGAATCCTTGTTGTTGATGACGAGGAAGCAATACGAGAGATCGTGTGTTCGATGCTCACGAACGCCGGCCACCACACGCGGCAGGCATCCTCTGGCGTGAAGGCGCTGGAAATCCTCAATACTGGCGCCGAGTTCGAGCTGATCCTGTCTGACCTGATGATGGCAGAGATGGACGGCATCGGACTGCTGGAGCGCGTAAAAGAATCCTACCCGGACCTGCCGGTCATCATGGTCACGGCGGTGCATGACATCTCTGTCGCACTGGCAGCTATCCGCAACGGCGCTTACGACTACCTGCTGAAGCCTTTCGAGCGCGAGCAGATGCTGGCGATGGTCAAGCGCGCACTAGAGCATCGGCGATTGCGGCTGGAAAATCGCGCTTATCAATCGAACCTTGAATCGCTGGTAGCGGCGCGGACAGAGCAGTTGCGACAGACGATGACCGACCTTGAAAGGTCGTATGACATCACGCTGGAAGCGTTGGGCGATGCGCTCGATCTAAAGGACGCCGAAACAGAAGGCCACTCGAAGCGAGTAACGGCGTTCACGATAGCGGTGGCGCGGGCAATGGGACTGGCTGGAGACCGCATTCGGGTAATCGCGCGCGGAGCGTTTCTGCACGATATCGGCAAGATGGCGATTCCGGATGCCATCCTGCGCAAACCGGGCGCTTTAGACCTGGATGAAAAAGCGATCATGCAGGAGCATTGCTATCGCGGATACCAGATGCTGCGCAAGATTCCCTTCCTCACTGAAGCTGCTGACATAGTTTATTCGCACCAGGAAAAATTCGATGGCACCGGTTATCCGCGTGGTCTGAAAGGCGAACAGATACCACTGGGTGCGCGAATATTCGCGGTTGCCGATACGCTCGATGCGATCACCTCGGATCGTCCTTATCGCGCGGCACAACCTACACGCGCGGCGCTGGAAGAGATATCCAGATTTTCAGGGACGCAATTCGATCCGGATGTGGTGAAGACATTTTTGTCGATGCCGGAATCGATCTGGGAAGATCTGCGGAGGCAGATCAATTCTCAGATCCATCGGTATACCTATCCGGATAAGTTCGTCAAAGCGGGTGCACCGTAGGCGCGGAAGTCAAAATCTTGAACCACAAAGACGCATTGCACACGAAGGATCACGAAGGAAGCAATATCGGGACTACTCCAAGCCAGCGCCAAGTGCTTGTGTACCTCAGGGGCTAAAGCCCGTCGGCATTTAGGGCGTTGCGGCACGGCTGAAGCCGTGCCCTCTCAAATCAGGTTGCAGCATGGCTAAAGCCATGCCCTCTCAAGTCATGAAGCGGTTTAGGCACGGCTGAAGCCGTGCCCTGTCAACTCCACGCTGATTTCAATTCCGCTGCTCTGGTTCTGCACCAACTCCTGCCTGCTCGGGAACATCCAAACAAGGAACAGAGATTACGAGGTGAATCATGCGAAAAATCAGCTCTCTTATGGTGATGGCACTGGTTGCTGCTGCGCCAATCGCGTTTGCGCAAGCGCAGCAAACGACACCGCAGCAGACAGATCCGCAACAACAGACGCAGCCACCATACAATCAGCCGTCGCAGCAGGCACAGCCTCAAACTCAGTCCCCGCCACCGTACAACCAGCCACCACAGCAGACACAGCCGCAAGTGCAGCCGCGGACGCAACAGCAGGCTGACCAGCAGCAACAGGAAGTTGTCACCTCAAATAATCCAGGCGAGATTCCCGCGGGAACGGACCTATACATCCGCGCGGATGAAAACATCACGGCAACTAACGCAGACCCGGGCCGGACTTATCAAGGGACGGTCACACGGCAGATAGTCACCTCGGATGGGCGTGTGCTGGTCCCGAGAGGCACACCGGTGCAATTGGCGGTAATGGACAATTCGGGCACTACAGGCAATAAGAATCTACAACTCGGCGTGAAGTCGATGACGATCAACGGGAACACTTATCCAGTGACCGGTGCGGAAGCATCGACAACCGCCGGGACGACCGGGAGTAAAGACCAAGGCATTGGCGCGAACAAACGGACAGCAACACACGTTGGCGGCGGCGCTGTTTTGGGTACAGTCCTGGGAGCGGTGATAGGCGGAGGCAAAGGTGCAGCAATCGGCGCAGTGACCGGAGCAGCCGCCGGCGGAGCAGTGCAGGTGCTGACAAAGGGAAACAAAATCAACGTCCCTGCCGAGACAGAGATGCAATACCACCTGGACCAGCCGATCCGATTACAGGGATACGGCGGAAGCAATTACTAGCAGACGTTGATCCCACCCCATCCTGCGGATAAGGGTGGGCAGCCCCAAGCCATTTCACGAACTGGCTTACAATGAGGTCTCCACGAAAGGGAGGCCTCATCGTGCCTGGCACCACTTTGACTGATCCGGAGATCGATAAAGCGCTAGCTGAACTCCCCGGCTGGACCCGGTCTGCGTCAGCCAAGGTCAATACCATCCAGCGCGTCTTTGAGCTTCCGGATTTCGTCCAGGCCATGGAGTTCGTGAATAAAGTGGCTGAGGCGGCAGAATCCGCGAACCATCATCCTGATATCGACATCCGCTACAACAAGGTGACGATGGCGCTGACATCGCACGACTCCGGCGGCGTGACCAATCGCGATATCAAGATGGCGAAGAAGATTAACGAGATCCGGTAAACGCGTCTATTAAATGAGAGGGGCCTGATTACTGGGCGGCGGGACGAACGCCGAGCGCTTGCGCAAGGCTGTCGAGGGCGGATTGAATGCTTTCCAGTTCGCGGATGGCGGCGTCATTCCATTCTTCGAAGCTTTCGGGGGCATCGATGAAGTTTTCAGCGACGCGGCGAACGACAGCGCGTCCGCGCTCCGTGCCGACGAGCATTCCAAGGACACCCAAACCGCCCAAGCCCAGCACCGTGATTGGCAGATACCATTTCCGCATATTTCGCTCTATAAAGTTGAGATGCTTAACAGACGCCATCTGTTGATGCAAAGTTCCACAATTCTGCGACATCGCGCAAGTACTAAATGCGATACCGCGTCAGCGATCGGATCGGAGCCTGCAGCGTGTATGAGAGAGCGACGTGCCTAACCTCAGGGGCTAAAGCCCGGCATTGATACGCTGTTACGGTACGGCTGAAGCCGTGCCGTAACAAATCATCCTGCTTCGGCATGCTGAAGCTGTGCCCTTCTCAAATCCTTAGTTTTTGAGAAAAACTCTGGGGCTTAGTCGCGAAAAAGCTCTAGGCATTTCGCCCTGCACAGCCTGAATTCGCGATAACGCACCAGAATGCCACATCGAAATCTGCTTTGACGGGTTAATAGGAATGAAGTGATGATTTCTGCTCGATCCAGAGCAGCACTTCTGGGCTGAATCTCATCTAAGTAGTGAATTCACCCGAATTCCAATTGAGGGTTTGACCATGACTAGACCGTTTTCCGTGACTCGGTCCACTTCGTCTGTTCGTATTTTGATTCTGGGCCTTTTTGCGGTTTTTGCGTTGGCGCTGGCGGCGCCTGCCTTCGCGCAAGATCCTTATGGAGGGTCTCAAAACGGCAACCAGTATCCAGTTTCTCGAGGGCCGGCTTATCCGAATGGGAACAACGGCCCCTATGGCTCGTACAACGCGCCCAATGCGATCCCCGAGGGTACGCGGTTCATCGCCGTACTGGACGACAAGCTGGAGACACAGAAGATCCAGCCGGGCAAAAAGTTCAAGCTGAAGCTGGCCGAAGACTTGATGTCGCCAAACGGGCAAGTCATTCCCCGCGGCAAGAAGATCAAGGGACACGTGAGCAATGTGGATCGCGGGTTTCACGGTCGCATCCTGTTGAGCTTCGATGAGATCGAGACCAAGCACGGCTGGGTGCCACTGGTGGCGACGGTGACCGGCGTCCCCGGCGAGCATGGAGTAAACCAGACGACCGGCAATGAGGGTGAAATCGAGCGTCGCGGAGCAGACAAGCGCCGGGCGATTGAATCGGCGGCGATCGGTGCAGGCGTGGGAGCGGTAGCGGGCGGAGTCGCCGCGGGAGGCAAAGGCGCAGCGATTGGAGCGGCAGCTGGTGGAGCGCTCGGCGCCGGAGCGGGTATCCTGACGGACCGCGACCTCACGCTGAATAAGGGCACGCAGTTGGAGTTGCAACTTGATAGGCAGCTAGTGGTTCCGCAGTAGAAATCGTTTTTCTCGACAGAGAGGCGGCCAGGGTGGCCGCCTTTTTTGTTGCAAGTTTTCCATTCTGGAGCGTTCGTATAATCAAGACCGCTACTCTGGAGGAGTATCCAATGAAACACGCCGTATCAGTTCTACTGATTTTTCTGGTCACAATTGGGGCGTTCGCGCAATCGGAGAAACCCATCATCGCTCCGCAGAACAATACAGTTGTGGTTGGAGCGGACGGAAAATTCGAATCTGACCCCGACACGGCGGTTCTTCAGTTCAATATCGCTGCGCAGGAGAGTACTTCAGAGGCCGCCTATGCGACGGCATCGAAGGCCGCCGACCGGATGCGACAGGCGCTGAAGGCGAATGGGATTGATTCGAAATCAGCCGAGCTGACGCAATACTCATTGCAGCCGATGTATGACTACAAGTCACCGAAGCGGCGTGTGGTCGGGTTTCGCGTGACAACAAGCGTCAGTCTGAAGCTGAAGGACTTCAGCAAAGTCGGACCGCTGCTGACGGCATTGTCGTCGATCGAAGAGACGGAGAACCAGAGTGTGAATTACACCTTGGAGAACATCGATGCGGCCAAGACAAAGGCCGTGGAGGATGCATTTCAGCGCGCAAAGGGTTCGGCGCAGACAATCGCAAGGGCTAGCGGTCGAGTGCTGGGTGAATTGAATTATGCTTCCGTCGATACTGTTGAAAATTTTCCGATTCCGAGGCCAATGGCAAGCAGAGCGATGACGATGAAGGCCGAAGCTGGTGCGGCACCGACGGAAGAATTCACTCCGCAGAAGATCACGGTGACGGCACATGTGAATGCGATGTTTTTATTGAAGTAGCCGAGAGTGAACACTCGGCCATTGATTACGGAACGCGCGGAAAGGGCGAAAGTTGCGGTGTTGATGAACCTGGTTTTTCGAGGATCCGATATCGCTGGGGAGTGTTGGAAACGTAGCGGCTGGTCGGGTCGATGCGGTTGATGTCGAGATTCAACGGGCGCTGCAGGACCATCTCAACCGATGAGCCCGATTCGATGCGGACTTCGTCGCCGCGGGTGAGCATAGCCGTGGCTACGCCTACAGCAGCGCCGATGCCTCCGCCGATCAGTCCACCTTTGACTCCCCGTGTGAGTCCACCGATCAGGACACCGGTTCCTGTAGTAGTGGCGATGGCGCCGGCGTCGCGTCCCTTGTTCCCGTCGGCCTGGACAGTTCCCTCTTTGTCCTTCACTTTTTGCGAGTCACTGCTATCAGAACTCTCGAGCGAACCGGGCATGGTCACCGTGTATCCGTTCGGATAAACCAGAGTGGTGAAATGCAGGAGCAGTTCTGCGCGTCCTTTAACGCGGCCGGAGCGTTTGACGCTGTCCACTACACCCTGAACAAAAGTTCCGGCTGGAATCACAACCCTGCCATTCTCGACTACGGGGAATGTGCTTTCCAGAAAAACGCCGTCGCCGGGCTTGGCATTGCGGCTGGAAACGCTGTTCTTCAAAACGAGCAAGACTTTTGTCCCCGAAGGTACTGTGACGATCTGCGGAGCGGGATCAGGCTGGTTGGCCGGCTGCGAAAAGCTCTTGGTAGAAGGCTGCGCCTCGGTGGAAGCAGGTGCCGCTGCCGGCTGCGATTGCGAAAATGCCGATGCAGCCAAAAGGAGAGTGCAGGAAGCCGCAAACAACTTACGCATTTGTTGTGCTCCGTCGGGGGTTATTGGATACACCTTAGACACTTACTGTAAACCTAATCACCTAGATTTGTTGCGGAAATGAGTCTGGAAAGCTTTGCCCGGTTAGGGGCAAAGGTTGCGACCGATTTCACAATCGATCGAATTCAGTGCTGAAATTATTCCGCAGAGTTCCTCATCGCTATCGCTGAAATCGAGAGCTGCTTTTGTCCATTTGCCATCTATTCTTTCCTGCGTCACATCTCAAAATGCATTGTCCGCAAGACTCTCAACCACGGAGAAAACCCATGAAAATCGAAAGCCTGCAGGAACTATTTATAGACGAACTTAAAGACTTGTACTCGGCCGAGAACCAGATCATCAAGGCGCTTCCCAAGATGGCCAAGAATGCGAACTCGGACGAGCTGCGCAGTGCATTTGAAGAACATCTGGAACAAACGAAGGGCCAAGTAGAACGTCTCGACCAGATCTTCCAGGAACTTGACGCCACCTCCCGAGGCAAGAAGTGCAAAGGCATGGAAGGGCTTTTGGAAGAGGGCAAAGAGATAATGGAAGAGGATGTAGAACCAGAAGTTCTGGATGCCGCTTTGATCGGAGCAGCCCAGCGGGTGGAACACTATGAGATCGCCGCATATGGCACGGCACGAACCCATGCCGAATTGCTGGAGATGGACAACGCCGTAAGACTGCTCCAAGAAACTCTGGACGAAGAAAAAGAGACAGACAGAAAGCTGACCAGCATCGCCGAAAGCGTGAACGTGGAAGCGGCTGAGATGGAAGAAGAAGAACAAGACGAAGAAGACGTCGCGTAATCGAATTTGATAGGATCAAAGAAAAACGAGCCGTTGCGGCTCGTTTTTTTTGCGGGTAGTCGGACTACATTCCCTGCTCGTCCGCAGAGGGGCCATAGACTGAGGGCACCGGAACTTCATTCAGACGCAAATAGACCCCGAGCTGCGCGCGATGATGGATGTTGTGGTTCATCACCCAGGTGCGCAGGACGGCCGCCTTGGGAATTGTGAAGAGGGTTTGTCCGCCGGCCTTCAACGACCATGGCTTGGACATGAGCTCATCGCTGGCGGCGGCGATGGCGGCCCGCCCTTCGGCGAGATTCTTGTCGAAGATTTCCAGTAGTTCTCTCCGGGACTTTGCTTGCGGAGTTGCTGGCTTGGTGCCATCGGTGGGGGCGATGTCGATAGAGTCCTGCTGCAGGCTAAAGACTGCCCAACTGGGCAAGTTCGCAAGGTGGCTGGCTAGATGTCCCATGGAAAATGATTTGTCATGCGGCTTCCAGCCGAACTTGTCTTCAGGTACCCGTTCGAGTGTCTTGCGAGTGCTGGCCATCTCGATGTCGAATTCGGGTAAAAGTGCGTCCTTCAATGCCATGTAGTTCCCTCCAGAGAATTCCAATTGTACTGGACTGATCGCGGGAACCCGGGCTAAGGGCTGGCGCGCAGATTTGCCGATTGGTATTGCGGGTGGGAAAAGCTACACTGGGGCGCGCGGTCAGAAACCAGAGGTTCGGCAAGTTTGTTCAATTCTCATCCTTCAAAGCATTTCCTAAGTGGTCTTCCAAAGTTTTCCCGTAACGCATGGCTCCGTGCAGCATTGTTGCTGGCATTCACGGTGCCCGCTTTTGCAAGCGAGAAAGTACGCAGAGAAGAGTTTGATTTCGAAGGCAAGACTCGAACCTACTTCTTTATGGCTCCGGAGGAGAAAGATCCCCTACCGCTGGTGATCCTGCTGCACGGCTCAGGCAGGAACGGAGAGATCATGACCTCCGAGTGGAAAGGCATCGCGACCAAGGAACACTTCATGATCGTTGCACCGAATGCGATTAAAGCGGATTGGGCGATGGCAACCGAAGGCCCCAACTTTTTTAACGCGCTGGTGCAGCAGGTGACGACAATGCATGAGGTGGATATGGGGCGAATCTATCTTTTCGGGCACTCAGGCGGGGCGAACTATGCCTTGATCATGGCGCTGCTGGAATCAGAGTACTTCGCCGCCGCAGCCATCCATGCAGGAGCCATGCACAAGGAAGATGCGCACGTGTTTGGATTGGCCAAGAGAAAGATCCCAATCGGCATCTGGGTGGGAGATAGCGATGCGTACTACCCGTTGGATTTGATCGAAGACACTAGGAGAATGTTTGAGGAGAAAGGCTTCAAGATCAGAGTGGACGTGATTCCCCATCACACCCACGACTACTACTCGGACAGCTACCGCGTGAACCAGAACGTGTGGGAGTTCTTGAAACAGAGCGCGCTGAAGGAACAGCATTTTCAGGAGTTCGCGGAATCGCAGTAGAACACCAGCCCACCTGTGAAGAGCACACAAGTGGGGCACCCGCATTTATCGCGATTTAGAACCGGTTCCAGAGGAACTGGTTATAGACATCATGGTGGTACTGGACTTCAGGGGCCTTCACGAATGTTCCGAGCAATCGCGGACACCGGTCTGCGGCGGCCTGCTTCAAGTCTGCATATCGCCCCTTTACATCGCCGCCCAGCATCTTGGATGTCCACGAGGAATCGCGGAAATGTTCCAGTGCGGTGTAAATGTTGTCGGGTAGATATCGTTCGGCTTGACGGAGGTTCTTAATCTTGGCGGTCT
>JAOAPH010000140.1 GCA_025462835.1 Candidatus Angelobacter sp.
GGGAAAAACATCAACGCCAGCGCTGCAACAGCAGGCAGGAATGTGACTACGGTCAGAGCGAGTTTGTCGAAGGTGTTCATTGCATCCCCATCCAGACCATGTAGGCGACAACCAGGGCAGCGCCCAGGGCCACCCATCCTGCGTACGAACGAATATTGCCTGACTGAATCTTGCGCAGCGTGCCGAATGCAGCCTGCGCCGTGGTTCCGGCACCGTTAACCGCGCCATCGACCATGCCCACGTCCACACCGCGCCAGAGAATCTCAGTGGAACCTTCGACGATGGGATCGACTACCGCCTCCTGGTAAACCTCGTCAACGTAATACTTGTTCAGCACAGTTGTGTACAGATTTCCGAAGGACTGGGCGATGCGTCCGGGTAATTCCGGCCGGGCGATATAAAGGAAGTAAGCGACAGCTAATCCGAGAAGACCTGCGGCAACGGAAATTCCGGTGAGCAGGAGTTCGGTGCTGGTGTTCGGATGAATGTCTCCAGCTGCGCCTTCCAAAGCGTGCTTGGTCGGCGCGCCTGCGGCGTGTGCCTCTGCGTTTGCCTGCTCGGGAATGGCGGCGGTGCCGTGCTCGACAGTGCCGGCAGGAGAAGAAGGCGTTTCATGCTGTTCGAAGACCGGAGCCAAGAACTCTTCAAAATGATTGTTGCCGCCCATCGAGTGCGGAATTCCAACCCAACCACCGACGACGGAAAGCACAGCCAAGATGACCAGCGGCGCGAGCATCACCCACGGACTTTCGTGCGGTGCCCCGTGGTGATCGCCATGTCCGCCGTGCCCAGCGGAACCGCCGTGCGCAGCAGCAGCGGCGTGCGCGTGTTCAGCCTCGCGGCGTTCGCCGAAGAAAGTAAGGAACAACAGACGGAACATATAGAACGATGTCATCAAAGCAGTAACTAGGCCAATCGCCCAGAATATCCATCCATTCGATGAGCTCGAGAATGCCTTCCAGAGGATCTCGTCCTTGCTGAAGAATCCTGCGAAGGGCGGAATGCCGGCGATGGCGACGGTGCCAATAGCCATGACGCCGAAGGTCCAGGGAATATGTTTCCGGAGCCCGCCCATATAGCGCATGTCCTGCTCACCGCCGAGCGCGTGAATCACCGAACCCGCGGAGAGGAAGAGCAGCGCCTTAAAGAAAGCGTGAGTCATAAGGTGGAAGATGGCAGCGGAGTATGCGGCCACACCGCAGGCCATGAACATGTATCCGAGCTGCGAGATAGTCGAATAAGCGAGAACGCGCTTGATGTCCGTCTGAACGATACCGATGGAGGCGGCAAAGATCGCAGTGAGCGCGCCGATCACGGCCACGGTGGTAAGCGCGATGGGTGCGTGGTTGAAGATGACATTAGAGCGCGCGACCATGTAGATGCCCGCGGTGACCATCGTCGCTGCATGGATCAGCGCGGAGACCGGCGTGGGGCCTTCCATCGCGTCGGGAAGCCAGACGTAGAGCGGAATCTGCGCGGATTTTCCGGTGGCGCCGATCATCAAGCAGAAAGCAACCAGCGTGAGCAGTCCTGCGCCGCCAGATTCAACGGGAAACTGCGAAGAGTTTTGAGCAATCTTGGTGAAGATGGTCGTGTAGTCCAGCGTGCCAAAATACTTCACCAGCAGGAACATCCCGATCAGGAACGCAAAGTCGCCGATGCGGTTGACGATAAATGCTTTTTTCCCCGCTTGCGCTGCTGAGTCCTTGAGGAAGTAGAAGCCGATGAGCAAGTAGGAGGCGAGTCCCACGCCTTCCCATCCCACGAACATCAGCAGGTAATTGTTCGCCAGAACCAGCATCAGCATGAAGAACATGAACAGGTTCAGGTAGGCGAAGAAGCGATAGTAGCCGTCGTCGTCGGCCATGTAGCCAACGGAGTAGATATGGATGAGGAATCCGACGCCCGTTACCACCAACAGCATTACCAATGAAAGCTGGTCAAGCATGAAAGCAAAGTTCACGGTGAATCCGGTGATCTGTATCCATGGCCGATGAATTTCCTGGTACGGGATCTGCTTCAATGCAGAAAACTGCGAGGCGACCCAGAGCGCCATCGCAAACGCGGCGGCGGTGAACCCGAGCGCTACCGCGGCGACTGTCCGCTTGGAAAAGCGGCGTCCCAGCGCGCCGTTAATGAGCGCACCAAAGAGCGGCAGCAGGGGAATCAACCAAAGATTGAGATTCTGATGATCCATAGATTCAAGACTACAGTTTCAGCAAATTCACACGGTCGACGTTCAACGTCTCACGGGTGCGGAATACGGAGATGATAATCGCGAGTCCGACAGCAGCTTCAGCCGCAGCCACCACCATGACAAAGAACACGAAAATCTGTCCGTTGAGGTTCTGATACATGTTGGCGAAAGCGACAAAGCTCAGATTCACGGCGTTCAGCATCAGCTCGATGGACATGAAAATAGTGATGATGTTGCGCTTGAAAATGAATGCAGCCACTCCGATAGTGAAGAGAATGGCGCTGAGCACGAGATAGTAAGTGACCGGAACCATCTACGGCTCCCTCCTTGCCAGCACTACCGCGCCCATGATGGCGATGAGAACCAGCACTGATGTGACTTCAAAGGGAAGCAGGAAGTCGCGGAAGAGCAGCATGGCAACATCCTTGGTCGGTTTGGCGAAGGCGCCGAGTTGCACTTGGTAATCGATGTGGCTGCTCTGGAGCAACACATAGAGCACCATGCCGACGAGACCTGCGACAGCGGGCACTCCGAAGTAAACCGCAATGCGGCTGCCGTGAGTATCCTCTTCTACGCCCGCGTTCAAGAGCATGATGACAAAGACGAACAGCACCATGATGGCGCCGGCATAGACGATGATCTGGATGGCGGCAACAAACTGCGCGCCCAACAACAAATAGAGCAGCGCCAACGAGCCCATCACCACGATCAGCGAGAGCGCGCTGTTGATGGGGTGCTTCTGCAATAGCAGGTTCAGTGCACCTGCCACACAGATTGCCGCGAAGATGAAGAACAGTATTTGATGAATCATTTCTTTACTTGGAACCGAGTGGTGCAAGGTTCATCGCGACCAGGACGCTGGTTACGATGATGTTAGCAATCGCCAATGGCAACAGAAACTTCCAGCCAAATGCCATCAGCTGGTCATAACGGAAACGGGGCAGCGTGCCGCGGACCCAGATATAGAAAAAGATAAAAAAGAAAATCTTGAGTGCAAACCAGAATACCGGAACAAAAGCCGCGAGCAGCGCCGGCAGTGGCAGGCTCGGTATCCAGGAGATGCCCTCGAAGGGGCTATGCCATCCGCCCAGGAAAAGCAATGTCGCCACGCACGCAGCGGTGAACATGTTGGCGTATTCGGCCATGAAGAACATGGCAAATTTCATGGCGCTGTATTCGGTGTGGTATCCCGCCACCAGTTCAGTTTCGGCTTCCGGCAAATCGAACGGGATACGGTTGGTTTCGGCAAAGGCGGAGATCAGATAGATGAAGAAGGCCACGAATTGCCATCCGCCGATGAAATTCCAGTGCAGGATGTTCCCGGATTGCGCGTTCACAATCTCGCGAAGGCTGAGGCTCCCGCTCATGATGATGACGCCGACCAGTGACAGCCCAAGCGCCAACTCGTAGCTGATCATCTGCGCGCTGGCGCGAAGCGAGCCGAGCAGGGAATACTTGCTGTTCGAAGACCATCCCGCCAAAGCAATTCCGTAAACACCGATCGAGGTCACGCCAAGAATGATTAGCAGGCCGACATTGGGATCAAAGATAGCGCCGCCGCCATGCGGGTTAGTGATGCCGGAGATCTGCAAAGCTTCAGTGTGTCCGGCGATTGTGATGCTTTCACCGAACGGGATCACGGCCAGTGATGTGAGTCCCAATGCGACGGCCAACAGCGGAGCCAGCAGGAACAGCGGCTTGTTCACGCCCGGAGGCAAAAGGTCTTCTTTAACGATGAATTTGATGCCATCAGCGATGGGCTGCAAGAGGCCGAACGGGCCGACGCGGGTGGGGCCCCAACGGTTCTGCATGCGGCCGATGAGCTTACGCTCCAGCCACACGGTGTAAGCAACCGCGCCCAGCAGGACGTGCGTGATCACAAGAATCTTGATCAGGAGGAACGCGAGACTGATGAGTGTGTCCAATTTGTTGAGCTCTGATTGCCTTGGGATTGCTGGTGAAACAAAAGCCGAATTAATCGGCCATGATCTCTTGTTCAGTCTCGGCCGGTTTGTATCTTTCAAAGACCGAGTTCAATGTGTTGGAGTAACGACCTAAAGTGCCTGAGGTAAACAGTGTGTCGTTCGCGGGCCAAATCAATCCTGGATTCTGCTGCGCACCTACCCCGTCGCCTGCGGCGTGAGTGTGCACATCGCTTCCGGCGAATAGATTGAGACGCGAGAAATCGTATCCGGGGACAACGCGCTGGATCTCGTCCAGCATGGCGCCGGGATCGAAAGGACTCATCTTCGGTTCCAGCTTGTTGGCGATGAGCCAGACTTCGTGACGATCAGCCTCACCGGATTGCGCGCCGCGTGTCTGTCCCATGTCTGAGCGGGTGCCACCGCCGAATGGAACCAGGCTGCGGACTTCGTATCCGAGACGGTCAGCGATGCGGACGATGAGTTCGAAATCGGATTTGCTTCCGGCGAAGTCGCCCGCTTTTTTCAGCAGCTGCATGTCGCCGTAGGTGTTGGTGAACGTGCCCGATTTCTCGTAGGCGTTGTTCGATGGCAGGACAACGTCGGCCATGGCGGCGGATTCCGTGAGGAACATGTCCTGCACTACCGTGAACGTGTTCTTTAATTCGCCAGATTGAATGCGATATCGGGCAAGCGGATTCGCGCCCACAATGTACAACGCGCCGAGTTTGCCGGAACTGGCGGCATTGAGCATCTGCTGGATGTCCATGCCCACCGTCTTCGGCAGTGCATCTCCGTACTCATCGGCATACTTTCCAGAGTTCGCGAGCGGAACGTATCCGGGGAGCAGGTCAGGATACAGACCCATGTCAGCGGCACCGCGCGAGTTGGCGTAGTCGCCCAGACACATGAATTTGACTTGATGGTGCGACGAACCCAATTTCACCAGAGTAGCAATCTCCGCTCCGCGAATCTCGGAGCCGAAGATGATGAGAATGTTTTGCTCGGCGCGAAGCAGGTCGCGCATGGCGACTAGCTGATCTTTATTCGAATTGGGCGTGACTAGCGCGTCGCCGGAATCAGTCCCGGCGAGGAAGCTCAGGAACTTGCCGTAGGCGTTCGCAGGAATCTGTGCGTAGGCTTTTGATTGCCGCCGCAGTTTGATCTCGGCATCATTCACGATGAACAGCTTGCCGCCGTGCAGTCGGACGTTGTTGCGGATTGTCGTGGCGAGCAGCGGATGTTGGTTCGTAGGATCGTTGCCGAAGAGCAAAATCGCCGGAGCTTTCTCTACGTCGCGAAGGCTGGCGGCAAGTTCAGGCTTGCCGGCGATTGCCGCAGCGAAGGCGGGATAGTCCGCTGTGCGGTGGTGGTCGATATTGTTCGTGCCCAGGACCTTGCGCGCGAACTTCTGTAACAGATAATTTTCTTCGTTGGTGGTGCGCGTGGAACCAATGACGCCGATCGCGCTGCCGCCCTGCTTTTCCTTCACTTCCGCGAAGCGCTTGCCGATGAGGTCGAAGGCCTCTTCCCATGTGGCCAGCTTGAGTTTGCCGTCCTTGCGGATCATCGGCATCTTCAGGCGGTCAGGGTTCTGCTGGAAGTCGAATGCGTAACGTCCCTTGATACAGAGGAAGTCACCGTTGATGCCGCTCTTGTCACGATTGTCGCCGCGAACAACTTCCATTCCGGTATCAACGCGACGAACGCCAAGTGTGGTCTTGCACCCATCGCCGCAGTGCGTGCAGATGGTGCCCACGTGGTTCATCTCCCACGGGCGGGTCTTGTAACGATAAGCACCGGAGGTAAGCGCGCCGACAGGGCAGATATCGATGCACTGTCCGCATTCTTCGCAGTCAAGATGATCGCCCATGTTGGGTGCGATGACGGAACTGACGCCGCGGTTCTGAACGCCGAGCGCCCAGACGTCCATGACCTCGCCGCAGACGCGAACGCAGCGATAACAAAGGATGCAGCGCGGGCGATCGAAATAAACGACCGGCGACCACTGCTGTTCATCCTTATGCTGCTTGGTCTCCATGTATTGGGACTCGGCAGCGCCGTAGGTGAAGGTCATGTCCTGAAGTTCGCACTCGCCACCGGCGTCGCAGACGGGGCAGTCGAGCGGGTGATTGCCGAGTAGAAGTTCGATCGTCGCCTTGCGCGCCTGCTTGACCTCGTCACTCTCATTGGTGACGACCATGCCTTCAGTGATGGGCACGGTGCAAGCGGTCTGCAGCTTGGGCATCTTGTCGATGCGAACAACACACATGCGGCAAGCGGCCTGCAATGACAATCCCGGGTAGTAACAGAATGAGGGAATCTCAATGCCGGCGGACTTGCAGGCTTCAATCAGAAGCGTGCCCGCGGGCGCAGTTACCTTCTTGCCGTCAACTGTGATGGTTACGTTTTGTGGTGCGTCAGCCATGTTTAGCGATTAGCTCTTAGCCTTTAGCTTTTAGCTCTGAAACGTTAAGCAACTGTTCAAGTCCTACGCGAATGCAGGTGCTGGTATGCCCTTGTGTTCGTAAGGGCAAGGCTTGCCTTCCAAGTGATCTTCAAATTCCTGTCGCCACTTCTGCACGATCGATATCGTGGGAATGGCTGCGGCATCGCCAAGCGGACAGAAGGTGCGTCCCAGCATGTTCTGCGCCAGGTAATTAATGTTGTCGATGTCCTTCTTCACGCCGCCGCCGGAGTGGAAGCGGGTCAGCGTCTTCTTCAGCCAGTCTGTACCCTCACGGCAGGGGATACACCATCCGCAGCTTTCATGCTGGTAAAACTTCATTACACGCAGCGCGAACTTCACCATGCAAGTATCTTCGTCGAGGACGACAACGCCGCCTGAGCCGAGGAATCCGCCAGTCTTGGCGAACGAATCGAAATCCAGATTCATCTTCACGGCTTCATCTGCGGTAAGCAGGTAAGTGGACGATCCGCCGGGGACCACTGCCTTCAACTTTTTACCGTTCGAAATTCCGCCGCCCACTCCGTAAATCAACTTCTCCATGGGATAGCCGAGAGGCAGTTCGTACACGCCGGGCTTATTAACGTGTCCGCTGAGACAGAATAGGCGGGTGCCGCCGTTCTTTGGCGGACCGAAATCCGCAAACTTTTGTCCGCCCATGAGCATGATGTGGGGAACAGAGGCTAGGGTCTCAACGTTGTTAATTACGGTAGGGCCGCCCCAGAGTCCAACGACGGCAGGGAACGGAGGACGAATGCGCGGGATGCCACGCTTGCCTTCGAGCGATTCCATCAACGCCGACTCTTCCCCGACTTCATAGGCCCCAGCGCCTGTGTGCCAGTAGCAATCGAACTTCTTGCCGGTGTCGAAGATGTTGTCGCCGAGGAAGCCCTTGGCGTAGGCGTCGTCAATCGCCTTTTGCATGATGGTGAGCAGATAGCGGTACTCACCTCTTATATATATGTAGCCCTTTTGCGCGCCGACGGCGAGGCCGGCGATGATCACGCCTTCAATCACCGCGTGAGGATCATGCTCGAGAATGAGGCGATCTTTGCAGGTGCCGGGTTCGCTCTCATCGCCGTTGACCAAGACGTATTTCGGCTTGGCGGATTCTTTGGGAACGAACGACCATTTCATCCCGGTGGGGAAGCCCGCGCCGCCGCGTCCGCGAAGACTGGAGGTCTTCACTTCATTGATGATGGCGTCGGGAGTCATCTCCAGCGCTTTGCGCACGGCCTTGTAGCCGTCCAACTCGATGTAGCGATCGATGTTGGTCGCGCCCTTGCCGAATCGGCTGGATACGACTTTTGTTTCGTCGGGATGGCTTACCAGGTCTGCCACTATTGTTTCGCCTTTTTCGCGTACTGATCTAATACCTTATCCATCTTTGCGGGCGTTAAATTCTCGTGAAAATCGTAATTGACCTGCACCGCCGGTGCCCAACTACAAGCGCCGATACATTCGACTTCTTCCAAAGAGAAGAGTCCGTCGGGCTGAGTCTGCTTGTGGCCGATGCCGAGTTTGCTCTTGCAGTGATCCAGAAGCTCTTCGCCGCCACGCAACATGCAACTGATGTTCGTGCAAACCTGGACATGATATTTGCCCATAAGCTTGGTGTGCAGCATCGAGTAGTAACTGATCACGTTCTTTACTTCGAGTTCGGTCAGGTCAACCCGCTTCGCAAGGTCGGTGATGACTTCGTCCGAGAGATAACCCACCTCGTCCTGTGCGAATAGCAGCATAGGGACGAGCGCCGAGCGCTTGGTCGGATAGTTCGTGACCATCTTGTCGAATTTTTTCGAGAGCTGTTCTGAAAACATATTTAGCTTTTCGCCGTTAGCCTTTAGCTCTTAGCCGGGGCTAAAGCCCCAAAATTTTTAACATCGTGCGGCACGGCTGAAGCCGTGCCCTTTCAAAGCATCAACGCAAAAGCATTGACGATCAATCTCGCTCCACATCTAACGATCAATCTCTCCCAAAACAATATCGATGCTGCCGATGGCCGCGACTACGTCCGCGAGCAGGCGTCCCACGCACATCTTTTCCAGCGCTTGCAGGTTCGCGTATGAAGGCGAGCGCATGTGCACGCGATAAGGTTTCGGAGTTCCGTCGCTCACAACGTAGTAGCCCATTTCGCCGCGGGGCGATTCGATGGCCTGATATACCTCGCCGGCGGGGACGCTAAATCCTTCTGTAACGATCTTGAAGTGGTAGATGAGCGCTTCCATCTGCGTCTTCATCTTTTCGCGGTCGGGCAAAACGACCTTCGGGGCTTCCGCTTTGATCGGGCCGTCGGGCAATCCGTCCAACGCCTGTTTGACCATGCTGATCGATTCGCGCAATTCCTGAATGCGCAGCAAATATCGGGCGTAAACGTCGCCGTCATTGGAGACAGGCACTTTGAATTGGAACTTGTCATAGCCGCAATAAGGCATATCGCGGCGGAGGTCCCAATCCACGCCGCTGGCGCGGAGAGCAGGGCCGGTCACGCCGAGAGAAATGCAATCCTCTGCGGAGAGGCGAGCGACGCCCTTGGTTCGGTCCACCCAGATACGGTTTGAGGTGAGCAGGTTTTCGTATTCGTCGATGCGCTCAGGAAAGAGCTTAACAAAATCCCGCACCTTGCCATAGAAATCGAGTGGCGGCTCTAGCGACAATCCACCAATGCGGAAGTAGGAGGTCATCATGCGCTGTCCGCTGACCATCTCGAAGATGCGGAGAATGTCTTCGCGCTCGCGGAAGCAATACAAAAAGACTGACATCGCGCCCATGTCAAGCGCGTGCGTGCCCAGCCAGACCAGATGCGAAGCAATGCGCGTCAGCTCATTCAGCATCACGCGAATGAAGACCGCGCGCTCGGGAATCTCAAGCTGAAGCAGTTTCTCCACCGCCAACACATAACAAAGGTTGTTGGTCATGGGGCAGAGGTAGTCGATACGGTCGGTAAGCGTGACTACCTGCTGATAGAACTTGGCTTCGCAAGTCTTCTCAATGCCGGTGTGAAGAAATCCAATATCCGGCACCATGCGGACGACGCGCTCGCCATCAATCTCCAGGAGCAATCGCAACACACCGTGCGTGGACGGATGCTGCGGCCCCATGTTCAAGATCATGGTGCGGTCTTGCGTGAATTCGGCGGAGGCGGTGTTGCTCAGGTGGGCCATTATCGATAGCCCTCCACGGGATAATCCTTGCGCAACGGATGGCCTTCCCAATCTTCCGGCATCATGATGCGGCGGAGGTTGGGATGTCCGAGGAAGCGGACGCCGAAGAGGTCAAATATTTCGCGCTCGAAGAAATTGGCCGACGGCCAAACCGGCATGATCGATTCGGCAACCGGGTCATCGCCGGGAAGCATTACTTTCAGGCGAACTCGCTCTTTCAATTTGTGCGAGAGGAGATTGTATGTGACCTGAAAGCGTGGTTCGGAAGGGAACCAGTCGACGCAGGTCAGATCCGAAAGAAAATTGAAATCAGGCTGAAGCACCGAGCAAGCTTCGCGGATATACGTGCGATCGATCTCAACCGACAACTCTCCCCGGTCGAACTTTGCACCTACTACAGCGGTCTGCTTCCAAGGCAGCAGCTTTGCCAGGGCAGGATGGCCTTTTAGCTGTTCCAAATCAGTGATTGCTGGAGCGATGCCGTTACTCATTCGGGACCTCGCTCGGCTCAGGCGTGTTCCAATCCAACACGCCTTTCTTCCATATATAGAAAAAGCCCACCAGAACGATCCCGATATAAACCATCATCTCCCAAAATCCGAAGAGGCCGGCGCCGGGAATCTTCAGCAGGTCGCGATAGACGACCGCCCAGGGAATAAGGAAGATGGCTTCCACGTCGAAGAGGATGAAGAGCATCGCAACCAGGTAGAACTTTACGGAGAAGCGATGTTGGGCGTCACCCGTGGGAGTGATTCCGCACTCGTATGGCTGCATCTTCATGCGGCTGTACTTGCGTTGTCCCAGGATGGCGGAAAGAACGATCATCCCGGTGCCAATGCCGGCAGCGACGAGCAATTGCAGGAGCACAGGCAGATAAGGCGCTAATTGGTTTTCAGCCATAGTGGTGCTGTATGTACTGCGCGATTACAAAAATGATTGCGAACCTTCGAATATAGAATTCACCTCTTAATAGTGTCAAGTTCCAAGCGCACGAGTGCAGAATAATCTCGCGTGTTCTGTGAATGCTCGACTACAATTCCAGACGCACACGGCAATTCAATCATGATCTTCGGCTTCAATACTGACGCAAAAGTAGGCGATACCGTTTATCACGTGCAGAGCGAAGCCCGTGAGAACGACTTGCTGTTGCAGACGCAGGTCTTCGTGAAAGGGCATTGCATCGGCAAGCGCGCCTCTTCTTACGCCGAAAAAACGGTGCAGCCCGGATTCTCGGTTGAGCAGATGCATGAGCTGCTGAAAGCGCAACATCGCATGATGCTTGAGGCCGTCCGCGAGAGCCGCGCGGAAAGTGTCTTCTGTTCTGATGGTGAAGTGCAGGATGTGAATGCAGGCGGACTGGCAGTGAAGTGGGTGAACTCGGATGCAGTCTTCTCCGGCGGGACGGCCACATTGAAACTGTTCATTCGCGATCTGGGCGTCGCCGCCGATGGCGCGCTGATCACATCACGCCTGTCGCTCACCGCCGACGCTCACATCCATTCGCAGTCCGCGACTGAAGTAGACGGTTCCGCTGACCTCGAAATCACACTGCCCGGTGAGTCCGCGACGGAGACGCCGGTGCTTGTGCGGGCTATCTACAACGAGAAGTCCGTGACGAGGAAGTTTCGGTTGAAGCGTGGGTAGAAGCCTTTTCACCACAGAGACACAGAGGCACAGAGAAAATCTTCTGGGGCTCTGTTTCGCTGGGGAAACCAGAGCGGCCGTTACGATAATATGAACTCACGATGAATGTTTTCATAAATGGTGAGCAGCGCACCTTTCCCGATCTGCCCTCTCTCGCTGCACTCATTGAACATCTTGGAATGAAAGCTGATCGGGTCGCAGTTGAATTGAATCGCGAGATTGTTCAACGAGGCAAATGGTCAGAGACTCCGTTGCGCGATGGGGATCGGCTGGAGATTGTGCATTTCGTTGGCGGCGGAAATCCAGTTTGCCGCGCCTAAGGTTTTCGTCGCAGTACCTCTTCTATTGCCTCTCTTGATTCCTTCAAAATTTTTCTTGACTCCCAACAGCAGCGTCTTAGAATGTTTGAAACATATCCACTCGGGAATGTTTAAACGGAATGTTTTTTTGAGTGGGAGTGGAAAGGACTCGACTAGATGCCCGAGCAGTTCACCTCCGAACAGGTTGTCGCTCTTACCGGCATCACGCCTCGCCAGCTACAGTGGTGGGATGAGCGCGGGATCGTTGTCCCGGCGCGCGAAGGTCGTAACCGGCTCTATTCGATGGATGACTTGGCTGAGATCGCCGTCGTCTGCCAGCTTCGCAAAAAAGGATTTTCGCTCCAGCGCGTGCGCAAGATCATGCGCTACCTCCAGCGTGAATTAGGGAAGCGTTTGGTGGAGACGGTTACTGCCGGCTCTGACTACCATCTGCTTACTGACGGCAAACGCATCTATCTTGAGAATTCCGCAAATCAGGTCGTCGATATTCTGAAAAATGCTCGTCAGCCGATCATGGCGGTTTGCTTGAGTGACGCGGTGCGAGAAGTGCATACCGGGATTCGCATGCGCGCAGCGTCGGCGAGGTTGTCCGCTCGTCCACGGTCTATTCGCAATGCCACGCCGGCGATGGGGAGCAACTTGCCACGGACGCTGGGGAATCCAATCTCCAGCAGGCCACAAGCGCAGATGCTGGCGCAGCGGAGATACGTGGCGAAACGGCGGGCGATGTCTTAGGCAAAAAGTTCGGCAGTTCCTAATGGTGACAAAGGTAACGGCCGATGAGTCAAATAGCACAGCAGCAGGCAGCACCGGAACAAGAACGAACCAGCGACAGAACAGTTGAGAATACAAATCCCGGAGGTGAGTATGGTTGCGGAACTCAATGTACTGAGCGAATGGATCCCGGAGCAGATGTCGCCGGGCACCTTGTTCGTGTTGGAGAATGCCGGTGAAATGGGAGAGCAGGAAGACCCCTATTGGGCTGTCCTGGCTTGTCCCGAATGCGGAACGCTAGGATTGATCACGCGACGGCAGATCAATGGCACCATTCCCGTGATCTGTGGTTCGGATTGCTGCTCTGCACAGTTTTATATGAAAGATGACAATGTAGTGGTGCGTAAACCCAGTTAGCCCTGGGTTCGTGTCGCCGCTTTTGACCTTCCTCCTCAAAGCAAGGCCAAAGCATGAAGCCTCCCCAAGCGGGAGGCTTTCGTGTTTTAGAGAACTATTTTCGTTTGGATGGCGCCGTCGGCAGCGGGATCGGAACCTGCTCCACGATCTCTATCGCGAAGCCTTCTAGGGCGGCGACTTTCCGCGGATGGTTGGTGAGAAGACGGATGGAACGCAGATTCAGGTCAGAGAGGATCTGCGCGCCTATTCCGACATCGCGTTGGGTCTTGCGCTGATGGTCAGGATGGGCCGGTTCACGGACATCGCGATGGAAAGTCAGAACCGGCTTCTCATCAACTTTATCCACACTGAAACCCTTTCCCGTCTGATGAAGATAGATGAGCGCACCGCGTCCTTCTTCGGAGATCATTTGCAACGAACGTTTTACGGTGGCGTGACAATCGCACCAGGTTGCGCCAAAGACATCGCCAACCAGGCAATGCGAGTGGACACGCACCAGCGTTGGCATGTCCGGCTGGGAGCCGACATCACCTTTCACGAGCGCAACGTGCGATTCATTGTCCAATTGACTCTCATAGGCGACCATGCGGAATTCGCCGTATTCCGTAGGAAGCAGCGCCTCACCGATGCGCTGAACGTATCGCTCATTCTGCATGCGATAGCGGATGAGTTCGGCGACGGTCACCATCTTCAGATTGTGCTGACGGCAAAATTCGATGAGATCAGGCACGCGGGACATGGTGCCGTCCTCATTCATGATCTCGCAGATCACGCCTGCGGGGACGAGTCCAGCGAGGCGAGCGAGATCGACGGAAGCTTCCGTTTGTCCTGCACGAACCATGACGCCGCCCTTGCGGGCGCGCAGAGGGAATGTGTGTCCGGGACGAACAAGGTCGCCGGGCCGGGATTGCGGATCGATGCAGACCTGGATCGTCCGCGCTCGGTCTTGTGCTGAAATGCCGGTGGTAACGCCCTCGCGCGCTTCAACGCTCTCGCAAAACGCGGTTCCGTATGGAGATGTGTTCTCCGACGTCATCATGCCAATGCGTAGATGATCGAGACGTTCGCCGGTCATGGCGACGCAAATGAGTCCACGGCCATATTTGGCCATGAAGTTTATGGCTTCGGGTGTGACCTTTTCTGCGGCAAGGGTGAGGTCGCCCTCGTTTTCGCGGTCCTCGTCGTCAACTACAACGATCATCCGTCCGGCGCGAATCTCTTCGATGGCCGTGGGAACATCAGTAAATGGCGGTTGCGGTGACATAGTGCTTCGATTCAGCGGGAACCAAAAGGATTCTAGCAGAGGCCCCAGATGCTAACCCCTATCAAATACATGTTAAAGCGGTGTGAATTCCCGCCGCCTAAGGTGTTACCAAAGGACAGGCCACAATTCGCAAGCTTGCTGTCCAATTGCGCTGTGGCATTCTTGATTTGCTCGGGTATGATTTTAAGGGTTAGCCCGAAAGCCCCTAGGAGGCGCACATGCAATCAGAAGACGCTGCTCCAAAATTTCAGCCACAGCCAGTCCGCAAACCAATGAACACAGCTGAATTTCCCGCCGGCCTAATTTCTGACTACATCAAGATCGTGGACCAACTGCGAAAAGCCAAGAAGTAAAACTGTAAGAGTCGTTCCGTGTATTCCGGTTGTGGTAAAATTTTTAAAATCCACCCCCGGGAGACAGAATGCAAGCGATCCTTGCACTGGAAGATGGCCGCATCTTCAGAGGCAAAGGCTACGGCGCCAAGGCTGAGTGCTATGGGGAAGTCGTTTTTAATACTTCGCTGACCGGCTATCAGGAAATCTTCACCGATCCGTCCTATGCAGGGCAGATCGTCATCCTTACTAATCCTCAAATCGGTAATTACGGCACCAATCAGGACGATAACGAGGCCAACCGGCCTTTTATCGAAGGCCTGATCGTGCGCGAATTCTCGCCTATCAGCTCCAACTGGCGGTCGCAGCAAGTGGCCGATGAATACCTGGAGCGGTACAAGATCCCCGTTATCGCGGACATCGACACGCGCGCCCTCGTGCGTCATTTGCGCACAAAAGGAATCATGCGCGGCGTGATCTCCAGCATGGAGACCGATCCGGAGAAGCTTGTCGCGAAAGCGAAGTCCATCCCCAAGATGGATGGCATGGACTTGGCGAGAGTCGTCAGCACCAAGCAGCGCTACATCTGGGAGACAGGCGAGCGCTCGCATGAGCCGACGCAGGTGGTAGGCGTGAAAGACGGACCGCCGCAGTATCACGTTGTCGCCTATGACTTTGGGATTAAGCACAACATTTTGAGAAAGCTGGCGTCGGAAGGATGCCGAGTGACGGTCGTCCCAGCAGAGACGAATGCAGACGACGTGCTCGCGTTGAATCCGGACGGTGTGTTTCTCTCCAATGGCCCCGGCGATCCCGAGCCTTGCACCTACGCGCAAGAGAATATCCGCAAGCTGGCCGGGAAGACGCCAATCTTCGGCATCTGCCTAGGGCATCAGTTGATCGGGCTCGCGCTCGGCGGAAAAACCTACAAACTCAACTGCGGACACCACGGCGGCAATCATCCAGTGAAGCAGCTCAAGACCGGCAAGATTGAGATCACGGCGCACAATCACAATTTTGCTGTCGATCCGGATTCACTGAAGGGCGTGGAAGTGGACTTCACGCACATCGATTTGAACGACAACACGCTCGAAGGCCTGCGACACAGGACGTTGCCGCTCTTCAGCGTGCAGTATCACCCGGAGGCATCGCCCGGGCCGCACGATTCGCACTACTTGTTCACGCAATTCACGGATTTGATGAAGGAATTCGCGCAGCCGGGCAGTTCGCGGCACTGAAAAAGGTTTCACGGAAGAATATGCCGAAGCGGAAGGACATCAAGAAGATTCTGATTATCGGGTCGGGTCCGATCGTTATCGGCCAGGCTTGCGAGTTTGATTACTCCGGTGCGCAGGCGTGCAAGGCGCTGAGCGCGGAGGGGTATGAGGTCGTGCTGGTGAATTCGAATCCGGCAACCATCATGACCGACCCTGAACTCGCGCATCGCACCTACATCGAGCCGCTTACCAAGGAATATCTCGAGGAAATTATTGCCCGGGAAAAACCGGATGCGCTGCTGCCCACGGTCGGAGGGCAAACGGCGCTGAATCTGGCCGTCGAGCTTTCCGAAAGCGGCATCCTTGAAAAATACAAAGTGGAGATGATCGGCGCTTCGCTACGCGCCATCAAGGTGGCGGAAGACCGCCTCTGGTTCAAGGATGCCTGCCGCAAGATTGGTCTGGAAGTCCCCGCGTCCGCGCTGGTGAACAACGCGAAGGACGCATTGCGGCTTTGCGATCAACTGGGATTCCCGCTGGTGATTCGCCCGTCATTCACGCTGGGTGGCACGGGCGGCTCGATCGCCTACAACAAAGAAGAGTTTGGCGAGGCCATCGCGCACGCTCTGGACATGAGTCCGGTGCATGAAGCGCTGGTGGAGGAATCCGTGCTCGGCTGGAAGGAATACGAACTCGAAGTAATGCGCGATTTCCGCGACAACTTCGTGGTGATCTGCACGATTGAAAACTTCGACCCCATGGGCGTGCACACCGGCGATTCAATTACCGTTGCTCCCGCCCAGACACTGACCGACAAGGAATTTCAGCGCCTGCGCGACGCTTCGGCCGCAATTATCCGCGAAGTCGGCGTGGAAACCGGCGGTTCGAACGTGCAGTTCGCCGTGAACCCGGAAAATGGCAGGATGGTGGTTATCGAAATGAATCCGCGCGTTTCGCGCAGCTCGGCGCTGGCCAGCAAAGCAACCGGCTTCCCCATCGCGAAAATCGCGGCGCGCTTGGCCGTGGGAATGTCACTGGATGAAATCCCCAATGACATCACGAAGAAAACGCCGGCGTGCTTCGAACCGACCATCGATTATGTC
>JAOAPH010000147.1 GCA_025462835.1 Candidatus Angelobacter sp.
GATGACCGACTGCAGAAACAAGCCAACTATCAACTCATCAGCTCAGGCAATCTTGAATCCATCCCGGAGCTCTCGCAAAACGGCTTGATCCAGCGCTTCCGCGAAGATGAAGGTGCGCTGAAGAAACAACTTGCTCAAGCCACTACCCAGTTCGGCCCTTCTTATCCCAAAGTGATAGAGCTGAACAGCCAAGTCACCCAGATGGAAGCGAACATCAAGAACGAGATTGACCGCATTGCTTCCCGCAAGGGCAGTGAATACCAGGCTGCCTTAAGCCGCGAAAGGATGTTGCGTGCAGCGTTCGATGCCCAAAAGCAGCAAGCTAATGTTCTGAACGAAAAATCTATCGCTTACAATGCGCTCAAGCACGACGCCGATTCCAATCGGCAGCTCTATGACGGTCTGCTCCAGAAATTAAGGGAAGCCGGAATAAACTCAGGACTGAAATCGAGCAACGTGCGCATCGTTGACGTTGCGCGCGCTCCGCTGTCACCGTCCAAGCCGAACATTCAACACAACATTGCACTGGGCTTCCTGCTTGGGCTTGTCGGCGGGATCGCGCTTGCATTCGTCCTTGAGAGTCTGGACAACACCGTGCGCACTCCTGAACAGGTCGAGATGCTTACCGCCTTGCCCTCATTGGGCATGATTCCATTGAGCCTCGATATCAGCAGCACGAAGAAAAGGACCAGGACCAAATCCATGTCGCTGACCACTGCGGCTCAAACAGATCTGCGCAAGACAAGCATCAGCCTACTCGCTCACGCCCGGCCGAAGTCTGAAGTCGCGGAATCGTATCGCGCCTTGCGCACGTCGATATTGTTGTCATCGATCGGCTCCGCTCCCAAGGTCATTATGGTCACCAGCGCCTTGCCCCAGGAAGGCAAAACCACTACCAGCATCAACACCGCTATCGTGCTCGCACAAAAAGGCGGAAAGGTGTTACTCGTCGATGCCGATATGCGTCGGCCCAGCATCCATCAGACTTTCAAGTTGCGTAATCGCTCGGGCTTGAGCACGATTCTCACTGGCAGCAACACTACCGAGCAACTGGTTGTCGCATCACCGATTTTGCCCAATTTGTTTGTGCTGCCTGCCGGACCGCCGCCTCCTCATCCCGCGGAATTGCTGGGGTCTGAAGCGATGAGGGACCTCTTGAACAGCTGGCGCAATCAGTACGATCACATCATTGTGGATACTCCTCCAGTCTTGTCGGTCACTGACGCCGTCCTTCTCTCCGTTGAGATGGACACAGTATTGCTTGTGATCCGCTCGGCGCAAACTTCAAAGGACGCATTGCGCCGCAGTCGAGACGTTCTCAGCCAAGTCAACGCCAAGGTCATGGGAGTCGTCGTGAACGCGATCGATCTCCAGTCCCCTGACGCCTACTATTACTACTACGGCTCCAATTACGCCGGGCGCTACTACGACGAATCCGCTGGACACTCTTGAAGCACGCTGAGGAATAGGGAAACACAGGATGCGGATCGCACTGGACTCCCCCACGCGCCGAACATTTTTCGTCCTAAGCGCTCTTCTGATCGCGCTTCCCTACCTGGTTTGGGTACAAGCGCATTTTCGCGCCTCGCTTTGGGCGCAGGCGTTGGATCTCGACGGACTCCAGCGAGCCACCGCCCTCGAGCCTTCGAACCCTGACTATTGGCATTTACTCGGCCGAAATCGTCTCTTCGCCGTACAGGATGCACAGACGGCCAGTACGGACCTCCAGCATGCCATCAGCCTCAACAGGAACGTCTCGCGCTATTGGATGGACCTGGCGACCGCCCAGCGGGTGCTAGGAAACATCAATCAGCAGCAGCAGGCGCTCGAACAGGCGGTCCGTATCGATCCGAAGACCCCGCAAGTCGCCTGGGAGGCCGGCAACTTCTTCCTCGCGGATGGGCAGACTGAGAAGGCCTTAGACAACTTCAAGATCGTCATCGAAAATGACCCAATCGCGGAAACCGCTGCCTTAGACCTAAGCTGGCGCGCAACGCACGACGTGAACTTGGTCCTCGCGCATGCAATCCCCCGGCAGACTCGCCCTCACATGGACCTCATCGCCTTGCTCGTGCAATATCGGCAACCGGACGCAGCTATGAGCGTTTGGCGGGAGATGATGAAGCTGGATGGGACATTCAATGTCCAATCCGCAATGCCTTTTGTCCAATTCTTGATGGATCAGCACCACGTAGATGACGTCCAGGAAGTTTGGGCTGGTTTGTCGCGATTATCGCCGTCCCTCAGGCGTTCACTGCCGGAAGGTAATCTCATCGTCAACGGCGATTTTGAGGAGGACATCATCCCCGGCGGACTCAGTTGGAGGCTGAATTTTATTCCGGCAACCCTGACCGCAGAAGTCGATGATCGCGAGTTTCACGTCCGATCAAGTAGTTTGTTGCTGAATTTCAAAGGTAGCCAGTTTGCTGACTCTGGCATCTCGCAGTATGTTCCGGTTAAACCGAATTCTCGGTATGAATTGTTGTTCGACGTGAAGTCCCAAGAGATCGAGTCCGCAAATGGCCCGCGCCTTATCGTGGCGGATGCATATACAAATGTTCCTTTGTCGCTGGGCGTGGAATGGCAAGGCACGCACGTTTGGACCGACGATCACGTCACGTTCACTACCGGACCAGATACGCGACTTGTGCGAATTCTCATCGGTCGGTCACCGGAATTCGGATTGATCCGTGGCAAGATGTGGATCGACTATGTTCGTATGTTCGAAAGATAGCGTTAACCCGAAGCGTCTACAAATATAAGTTCCGATTGGAATGATTTCTTTGCGCACCGCTCCTCAAACTGTCACGCTTGAAGCCGAGTTCTCCCGGGAAGCGCGTCACACGGAATTCGAATCGCCTGACTTGTCAGATGCCCCACTTCTCTGGGGCTTGATCGCTCTGCTGCTCTTTGGACCACTCGCCTTCGGAGCAGTCGAACCGTGGTCAATCTCCATTTTGCAAGCGGGCGCTGTGCTGCTGTTCCTGTATTGGTGCCTCCGCCAGTATTTTGCGCGTGAAATAACTGTCCAAGCCAACATATTGTTCTTGCCCGTGACAGCATTCGCAGTCGTTGTCGTGGCTCAAATCGTGCTGCGCACAACCGCTTATCAATATGGGTCCGTGGTAGAAGCCATGAATTACTTCTGCTACGCGATCTTAATATTTGTGGCTGCCCAATCTCTGCGCTCGGAACGGCAGCTGATGTTTTTCGCAACAGCTTTGGCAACGTTTGGGTTCTTGATGGCATTGTTCGCCATCATTCAAAGCCTGACCTCCAACGGCCTGATCTACTGGGTCCGTCAGCCGCGATTTACAAGTCCCATCTACGGCTCTTACGTGAACCGCAATCATTATGCCGGGCTGATGGAAATGCTGATGCCGTTCGCTCTCGTGCTGTCCTTTTCCCGGCACTTCAATCACGCTCTCCGGCTTGTGTTGGGATTTTCCGCCATTGTAATGAGCGCCAGCATCTTGTTGTCTGGATCGCGCGGGGGTGCTACGGCATTCCTTGCAGAATTAGTTTTTCTCGCACTCATCAGTTTCGTCATAAAGAAGAGAAGCGGTGGCATGTTCTGGAGTATTCCGTTGTTCTTCTTCTTGCTGGTGGCATTTCTGTTCTGGATCGACATAGGCTCGTTCCTTCACAGATGGGCCACCATCACTGAGGGCATGGAGGCCGGGCGTCCAGCCATCGCACGCGATTGCCTGCGAATGTTTTGGAATCATCCATTCCTGGGCTGGGGCCTCGGGTCGTTTCCGACCATCTATCCCCAGTTTCGCAGCTTTTATACTGATTACTTCATCAACCAGGCGCATAACGATTTCCTGCAGGTCCTGGTTGAAACCGGCATCGCTGGTGCAGCCGCCATGCTTTGGTTTGTAGTCGTGTTGTACAAAGCTTCGTTCCGGCGTCTGCGCGAGTCCCGCTCTGACATTCGCCAAGCCGTGAGACTGGCAGCCCTGACGGGATGCACCGGCATCCTTGTACATAGCCTTGTCGATTTTAATCTTCACATTCCGGCGAATGCCGCTATGTTTTATGTCCTTTGCGTAGTGGCCGCCAGTCCTCGCCGAGCCCATGGAATTTAACCTGCCCTACAATTCAAGGAATTACAGGTAAAATAGTTCAACTCTCATAACACAGGATGAAATGATGCCAACAAAAGAAGTTTCCCAACCTGCTCTCAGCGACCAACTCAAGACTCGACTCGAAAACCGTACAGCCAAGATCGGGATTATGGGATTGGGCTATGTCGGCCTTCCGCTCGCCTTGCTCTTCACTGAGGAGAAGTTCCCGATTACAGGCTTCGACGTCGATAAGAAGAAGGTTGACACCTTGAACGCGGGCGGCTCATACATCTACCGCATCCCTGTTACAGAGATTCAGCAGGCCCGCGGCAAGGGTTTCGCCGCCACTGCCGATGCTTCCAAGATCTCCGAGATGGACGCCATCATCATCTGCGTTCCTACGCCTCTGAACGAGTACCGTGAACCAGACCTCACCTACATCCGCGACACCGCCGCCATGATCGCCCCTAATCTCCGCGCTGGCCAGTTGGTTGTTCTGGAAAGCACCACCTATCCCGGGACCACGGAAGAAGTGCTGATCCCGATCCTCGAAAAAGGAAATAAATTCGGCCTGAAGGCCGCGAGTGCGCACTCAGCAAATGCGCCGGATAAGACTTTTTTCGTTGCCTTCTCTCCCGAGCGCGAAGATCCGGGCAACGACACTGTCGCCCGCTGCGACATACCCAAGGTGGTCGGTGGTTCTGACGCCGTCGCCTCTGATCTTGCCGGCATCATGTATAACTCCATCTTCCGCAAGATCGTGCGCGTATCCACGCCCGCCGCCGCGGAGATGACCAAGCTGCTGGAGAACATCTATCGCTGCGTTAACATTGCATTGGTTAACGAATTGAAACTTCTCAGCCTGCGGATGGGCATCAACATCTGGGAAGTGATTGACGCCGCTGCCACCAAGCCGTTTGGATTTCATCCGTTTTATCCCGGGCCCGGCTTGGGCGGGCACTGCATCCCTGTCGATCCCTATTACCTTTCCTGGAAAGCCAAGGAATGGGATTTCCAGACTCGCTTCATTGAGCTCGCCGGCGAAGTCAATTCCAACATGCCTTATCACGTCGTCAGCTCCATCGGCGGCGCGCTAAATAAGCATAAGAAGGCAGTGAACGGATCCAAAATCCTTGTCCTCGGCCTCGCCTACAAGAAGGACATCGATGACCTTCGTGAATCGCCCTCGCTCACCATCATCGAGCTGCTGCAGCGTGAAGGCGCCCAGGTCAGCTACAACGATCCTTACTTCCCTACCGTCGGCAAGGGCCGCAAATATGACCTGCAGATGACTTGCACGCCTCTGGATAACATCAAGGAATTCGATTGCGTGGTGATCGTCACCAATCACTCAGATTACGACTACCAGAAGATCGTGAAAGAAGCGCAGCTCGTTGTGGATACTCGCAACGCCACGGGCAACATCAAGTCAGACAAGATAGTGCACTGCTAGTTGATTTGGTGTGCCGAAAAGCAAAAAGGGTGCCGAAAGGCACCCTTTGTTTCGCCCCAATAGTTCAGCGCACAAGATACGCCCAGGCGCTCAGGACACCCATATAGATGGTCGCAACAGCTACAGCTTGCCTCCAGTAGCGAAGACTGACATACCAGCGGACCTTCTCCTTCAGACTCCAATTGTTTCTCGGCAACAACTCAAAAGCAGAATGAGCAGGAGAAGCATCTGTCGGGTCAGAAATGAGGAGAGTCGCCGGTAAGCCAAGATCAAGAACCTCTTGAAGATTGCGCATCTTTATCGCCTCTCAATTCGTGTGCACTGTGTATATGCACGAACGCTGCCAAGATTGGCTCAGCCCGCCAGATTGAGATGACTTTGGTTTGCGCCTGTCGGGAACGCTGGAAGTACGGCTTTACTGCTGTAAACACGGCACTTGCGCTCCGGCACCACCGCGACATGGCCAAGCTTGTGTGAAAAGAAATCGTGGATGATGAAGGATAGCCCCAGCGAGAGGCTTGAAACCATGTTCGTTTTCCCGAACTGGATTCCTCGGAATACCGAAGTGGGAAAAGGCTGATCTAGAAAGTAAAAGGGGAGCCGCTCGGCTCCCCTTGAGAATCGGTTAAGTTTGATTGTCTACGGCCCAGCCGGGCTGACCGGCTTTTGCGACACGGCTACAATTCCAGCTATCGCCACGGCCAGCACCGCGCCTGCTCCCGCGATAATGCCTCCAGCGTTGGTCGAGTCCGCTGGCTGGGGCACGCCTGAGTCAGAGTCTTTCGCATTCAGGTCGATGTCAATCGACTTGCCCGCAGTTAGGTCGAAACTGCTGATGCCGTTTACGATCGAGAGATTTCCTTCAAGCGCTGCCACGTTCAACGTGTGGCCCCTCTGCTGAAGCTTGAATTTCGCCGAAGGCTGGCTCGGTGTGATCGTTACGGAATGAAACTGCGCCGCCATCCCTAGCGAGGTCTGCAATACTGCGCTTCCAGAGGCAATGCTCACTCCCTGTCCGTTGAAGACAAGACTTGAGTTTTGCCCGACCAGCACGGAAGAACCGTTCATGGTCAGATTGGCTGCGGCATTGGGAGCAGTCTCAATCATGTCTCCGCCGAAGACTGTAGTGGTGGGCATCACTGGATTGCCATTGACGCTTACGCCGCCATTGCCGTGAAGAGTCGCAGCCGCGACGCTTGCCATCGCGTCGCCACACGCCAGCGTAAAAATCACAAATAGAACCAGGGCTTGGCTCAACCGCTTGTTCATTCAATGCCTCGCAAATCTTGCCTTGGGGGTGCTTCTATTCTGCCCTGCTTTTGGCGTCGAAGCAAGATTGAAAAGACAAGTGGTTACCTAAGTTTTCAATAGGTTACCGACCGAAACTTCCGGGGTGAGCAGGTGTTTCCAGCCGTGCACCGGTCTGAGTTAGATGGAACTCATGTTCGCCAGGAACTCGCCATTCGATCGCGTCTTGCCCAGCTTATCGATAAGCAGTTCCATAGCTTCCACCGGAGACAACGGATTCAACACCTTGCGCAGCACCCAGATTCGCGCCAGATCCTCCTTGAGGATGAGGAGCTCTTCTTTTCGCGTGCCCGAGCGTTGAATGTCGATCGCCGGAAACACACGCTTGTCCACCAGTTTGCGGTCGAGGATGATTTCCATGTTGCCGGTGCCTTTGAATTCTTCAAAGATCACGTCATCCATGCGCGAACCCGTTTCTACCAGTGCAGTTGCGATGATCGTCAGCGACCCGCCTTCCTCGATATTTCTAGCAGCACCGAAGAAGCGCTTCGGACGCTGCAACGCATTCGAGTCCACACCGCCGGAGAGCACTTTGCCCGAGGGCGGCACAATCGTGTTGTATGCACGGGCCAGTCGCGTGATCGAATCCAGTAGGATGACCACATCGCGCTTGTGTTCCACCAGGCGCTTCGCCTTTTCGATGACCATCTCCGCAACCTGCACGTGGCGCGCTGCCGGCTCGTCGAAGGTAGACGAGATCACTTCGCCTTTCACTGAGCGCTGCATGTCTGTGACTTCTTCCGGACGCTCATCGATCAGCAACACGATCAGCACCACTTCCGGATGGTTGGTGGTGATGGAGTTCGCGATGTTCTGCAGCAGCATCGTTTTGCCGGTGCGTGGGGGAGCGACGATCAATCCGCGCTGCCCTTTGCCCACCGGCGTGAGCAGGTCCATCACTCGCGCGCTGATGTTCTCTCGCACCGACTCCTGCTTGATCCGCTCCTGCGGATACAGCGGCGTTAGGTTGTCGAACAGGATCTTGTTTCGCGCCTCGTCGGGAGATTCGAAGTTCACCGCCTCGATCTTGACCAGGGCAAAGTATTTTTCGCCTTCATGCGGCGGACGTACTTGTCCACTGACCGTGTCACCGGTCTTCAAGTCGAACTTGCGGATCTGCGACGGCGAGACGTAAATGTCGTCCGGGCCGGGCAGGTAGTTGTAATCGGGTGAACGCAGGAATCCATAGCCATCGGGCAGGATTTCCAGCACGCCTTCCGCAAAGATGTGCCCTTCTTTTTCGCTCTGCGCTTGCAGGATCTTAAAGATGAGGTCCTGCTTTCGGAGTCCGCTGGCACCGGGGAGGTCCAGCGTGCGAGCGATTTTGGTTAGCTCCGTGATGTTCTTTTCTTTCAGTTCCGCTATCGTCAATTTGTCACCTACGGGATTTTGTTTTTCTTAAGGAGAGGATGCGCCGATTCAACAACTAAGGGCGGGATGTTCGCCGCGCGGGCGCGCGGCGAACTTGATGTACATTATGCAGCTTTACGCTGCGACTCTGCAACTGGCTCTGCCAAAGCCATTACTCGCTCTGCTGCTCGTGCATCCGCAAACTGCTTAAGCACCTGGTTCATTGTGTCCTGAACGCGGGTGGCGGGGCGATGGAACTTACGCGTTGCCTTCGATACCAATTGGCAAAGCATGTAACGATTTTCAACTGGGTTCAAGGCCCCATAAATAAGATTAGAACGCATATGATTTTTACCTGCCCTTCATTTGGAATTTTCCACGATGCAGTCAAACAAAGACACAGTGCAAGCGTACTCAGTTAGACTGAATATGGGTGAAAAAGTACTGTTGATTTCTGGGGCCTGTGTTGACTTAGTACTTGATGCTGTGTCAGGCGCTTAGGTTGCAATTCCTTTGAATGTATTCCTTGGGAAGCTAGACCCGGTGGGAACTTACATCAGCCAGAAGACGCAAAAACCAATTCCAGACCGACTAAGGTAACCGCCCTGAACCCTAAGGTCAAGGAAAAACGACGACCCCTCGCATCACTTGCCTAAGTACCTAGATTTCAGCAACTTGCAATCCCGGACAACTCCGCCCCGGAATTCACCTTCCCAATATTGAACACCGGAGGGGTGCTTATGTTGTGGACCATTTTTGTGATTCTTCTCGTGCTGTGGCTCCTCGGAGTCGTTAGCAGCTATACCTTGGGCGGGTTCATCCACATCTTGCTGGTGCTGGCTGTGGTCGCGCTCATTTTTCAATTGCTCACCGGGCGCAGAGCGGTCTGAACAACACACTTAGGAGGGACAATATGGACAAAGACAGGATCAAGGGCAAGGCTCAGGACATCAAGGGCCGGGTCAAACGGCAAGTAGGCGAATGGACAGGCGACGAAGAACTGCAAGCCGAAGGAACTGCCGAACAGGCTGGCGGCAAGGTTCAGAATATTGCAGGCAAAGTCAAAGATGCAGCCCGCAATGTAAAGGACGACATCAAGCGCAGCACTCGCGGCTCAAAGCCAAAACGAGCCGCTTAAAGCCATATTCATAATCCATCAGGGCGGCCTTCAGGTCGCCTTTTTCTTTTGTTCCAAAATCAGATTTCCGGACCTGTCACTGGAAAAATTCCAATTCGGCGGGGCTACAGTCGTGGCGCTGTACTCGGTCACAATCGCCGGCCCCGAAAACTTCTTTCCCGCCGCCAACGAGTTCCTGTCCACGACCTTCGCGCGCTGTGCCTTGCCCGCAAACGTAACACTCGCGTAACTCTCCACCGACGCTGCACGGCGCTTGCCCGCATCCGCAGCCATCTTCGGCGCCACCGTCTTGATCCAGGCCCGTAGCCGCACGGTCACAATTTCTACCGGACTACCCGCACGACTGTACCCGTACATTCGCTGATGTTCTTTGTGAAACGCCTCGAGCGCCCGCGAGCCATGCAGAACGGAAATCTCAAATCCCTGTCCCCGATACCGCATCTCCGACCGCGCTTCGAACTGCACTTTGCCCGGCCAGCGCTCCGCCTCGAAATCTTGCAGCGCCTTCGCCTTCAGCCTCTTGAATTCCGCCGCTACCTTCGCAATCGGCAGTGATTTCTCAACGTCCAGCAACACCGTTCGCGAGTAGTCCTTGACGATGTCGCTCATCAAGATTCCAACCGCCGAAAGCGCCCCCGGCATCGCCGGCACGATCACCCGCGGAATTTCCAGCGTTGAAGCCAGCTCGCATGCGTGCATCGCGCCGGCACCACCGAAGGCCACCAGGCTGAAGTCGCGGGCATCAAATCCCTTCTCCACCGACACCACACGGATTGCCTTCTCCATATTGGCGTTCACCACGCGGATGACTCCCTCAGCAAATTGCACGAGGGAAAGCTTCTGTCCGCTCTGGCGCAGCCATTCCGTCGTGAGTTTCCGGGTGCGCTCAATGTCCAACTCGAACTCGCCACCCAGAAACTTGCTCGCCGGCAGTCTACCCAGCAGCAGATTCGCATCCGTCACCGTGGGCGACATGCCGCGTCCGTAGCAGATCGGCCCGGGATCAGCACCCGCCGACTCCGGCCCCACACGCAACGACCCTCCAGCATCGAAGCGCGCCAGCGATCCCCCGCCAGCGCCCACTGTGTGGATATTCAGCATTGGCACGCGCACCGGAAGCCCTGCCACTTCGGCCTCATTCGTCGTCGTCGGCATCCCATCGACCAGGCAGACATCAGTCGAGGTTCCCCCCATATCAAAGCCAATGATTTTTTCGTATCCGCTACGCCGGGACATCGCAGCCGCGCCCACCACGCCACCCGCAGGCCCGGAGAGCACCGTCCGCACTGGCTCCCGCGCCGCAGTCTCCAACGAAGTCAGTCCGCCGCTCGATTGCATGACGAACACTGAGGCTCGCCGCTTCTCCTGCGATAACCGCCCCCGCACATTGTTCAAATATCTCGCCATCACTGGCTGTAAATAGGCATTGGTCACGACGGTGCTCGCGCGCTCGTATTCGCGAAACTCCGGCAAGATCTCATGCGACACCGAAAGCGGAATCCCCAACTGCTCCAATTCGGCCGCGACCAACTGCTCATTTTCAGGATTCGCAAACGAGAACAGCAGCGACACCGCAATTGCATCCGGCTTCTTCTCGCGCATCGCCTGCGACAGCTTTAACAACTCCTCCTGCGACGGCCGGCGCAGGATCTTACCGTCTTTGTCCGTCCGCTCCGTGACTCCGAACCGCAGCTCGCGCTCAACCAGCGGCTCGATCGCGTCGAAGAAAAAGTCATACAGTTTCGGACGCGCCTGCCGACCGATCTCGATCGAATCCTCAAACCCTTGCGTAGTCACAAACGCCACCCGTCCGCCTTTGCGCTGCAGCAGAGCGTTCGTCCCAACTGTCGTTCCGTGCATCAGCAACACGCCTTGTGATGCATCAGAAAGAATCTTCTCTACCGCCTGCGCAATCGCCACGGAGGGGTCTCCCGGCGTGGAAAAAAGTTTCAAGACCTGCAGCCGCTTCGACTGCGGATCAATCCACACGCAGTCCGTGAACGTCCCTCCCGTATCGATCGCAATACGAAGCGGCGCAAGTTGATTTCTGGATTGAGTTTTGGCTTGAGTGCGCAAGCCGGAATTTTACATGAAGGTGTCCGCTACGATGGATAGAGACAGCCTTGAAAGGGCACGGCCTCAGCCGAGTTTGACTTTGCTTTGAAACGGCACGGCTCTGGCCGAGTTTGACCTTGCTTTGAAGGGGCACGGCTTTAGCCGTGCCGGAAATGCTTGCAGAAAATGGGGCTTTAGCCCCTGAGGTCGCTCGCGGACAAATAATCTAAATCTTCACCAGCAAGTCTGCCGCTACGAACACGAAGAACACCACCGCGATCACGCCATTCATCGTAAAAAACGCCGCATTCAATTTGCTGAGATCGTTGGCTCGCACCAGGGAGTGTTCATAAGCCAGCAACATGGCGACAACCACCACTCCCACCATCGCCAGCTTCCCCAGCCCGAATGCCAGAACCAACCCGCCCAGCAGCAGCAGAACGCAAAGGTGCAGCGCACGCGATATCCAGAGCGCATTCGCAATTCCAAACGATTGCGGGATCGAATACAAACCATTATTCCTGTCGAACTCACAATCCTGGCATGCGTACAACACATCGAAACCCGCCACCCAGCACGTCACCGCCGCCGTGAGCAGCAGGATGCGCGGATCGAGCGAACCGCGAACCGCGATCCACGCCGCCGCCGGAGCAATCCCGAGCGCAAATCCCAGCGCCAGATGTGACAACCG
>JAOAPH010000174.1 GCA_025462835.1 Candidatus Angelobacter sp.
ATCGGCACAGCCTACATTGTCGAGCGCGACGGCACTATTTTCGAGGTCTTCCCGCCCGAATGCTGGGCCTACCATCTTGGCCTGAAGATCGGCCCAACCGGAGTAGTGGACAAGCGCTCCATCGGCATTGAGATCGCCTCTGAAGGCGCGCTCCTCGAACGCGACGGCAAGTTCTACGCCTTCGGTCGCATGGCAGAGCAAACGCGATTCAGCGGCCCCGGCGTTGACAACGGTGTCTTCGATTGCGGCAAAATCTGGCGCGACTACCAATACTTCGCCCATTACACGCCAGCGGCCATCGTTTCCGTCTGCCAACTCGTGAACAATCTGCTAACGCGCTTCGCCATCCCGAGTCAGACGCCTGCGAATCACACCGAAGCCAATCTAGCCGCTTACAGAAACTACAAAGGGATCCTCACTCATTGCCAACTGCGCACCGACAAGACCGATTGCCATCCCGGCTTCGCCTGGGACCAACTAATCACCGCTTGCAAACTCGACCTGACCGGCCAATCGAAGCCCGCTGCGGCCAGCGGAGGCTAACCATGACATCGTGCAACCAGATACAGGTGTCATCCCGCAGCGCAGCGGAGTGATCTGCTCTTGCTTTTGAACTCTAAACGCGAAACGCGAAACTGCTTCTTGACGGCTGAATGCTAAAATTGCTTTTTCCCCGGAGGCCATCATTCTCAAGCTCGACGACTTTCTCGCCGCGCAACAACGCATTAAAGGCGTGGCCACGCGCACGCCGCTGGTCGCCTCTCCCGCGTATCCCGCGCCTGCGCAATTGTTTTTCAAGATGGAGAACATGCAGCCCATCGGCTCTTTCAAGCTGCGTGGCGCGTACAACAAGATCGCATCGCTCACGAATGAAGAGCGCAAGCGCGGCGTCATCGCGCACTCCAGTGGCAACCATGCGCAAGGCGTCGCTTACGCAGCCCGCGCAATGGACACCAAGGCCACCATCGTCCTGCCCAGTTCAGCGCCCAAGATTAAGTTGGACGCCACCAGAGCGCTCGGTGCAGAGATCGTCATCGTCGGCCCGGCAAGTTCGGAGCGCGTTGAGATGGCGGACAAACTCGCCGCGCAGCACGGCTACGTTTTGGTTCCCCCGTACAACGACGAGATGATCATCGCCGGACAAGGCACCATCGGCCTGGAGATCTTCGAAGACCTGGAAGACGTGAAACTCGTTCTGGTACCCGTCAGCGGTGGCGGACTCATCAGCGGTATCGCTACGGCGCTGAAAGCACGCAAGCCGAACATCAAGATCGTTGGCGTGGAACCGGAGCTTGCCGCGGACGCGCAGGCCAGCCTCAAAGCCGGCAAGATCATCAAGTTCGATCCGGAGAAAGTCGGCAAGACCATCGCCGACGGGCTGCGTACCACGCCCGTCGGCTCCATTCCCTTCGAGTACATTTACCGCTACGTCGATGACATTGTCACCGTCAGTGAAGACGAGATTCGCGCGGCAGTAAAGCGGCTCTTGCTGGAATCACGATTCCTCGCCGAACCCAGCGGCGCAGTCACATCGGCGGCTTTCTTCTTCCACCGCGACAAACTTCCGCCTGCGAAGAAGACAGTCGCTGTCGTCAGCGGCGGGAATATCGCACCGGAGATGCTGCGGGAGATTCTGGCGTGAGGCGTGTTTCTTTGAATATGAAATTTCGATCGTTATTTTTATCAGCGCTCACCTTTGTACTACTGTCCGCTTCCGCCTTCGCCGAAACCGAGCGCGGCATCATGGTGCGTGAAGCCAATCTGTTCGTCTCGCCTGATCCGAGTACGCAAAAGTTAGGCGTTGTCGGCCGCGGACGCGAAGTCGCCGTCATTGAGAAGAGCCATGAGTGGATCAAAGTCTTCGCCAACGTCGACAAGGAACTGAACATCACCGGATGGATCCTCGACAAAGGCGTGATCCGTGGCAACACCCCCAATGGCGACAGCGTCCTCTTCGGCGAGGCCGTCGATTCCGAAGCGCAAGCTAGCCAGCGACACGGTCGCAAAGGCGCGGCGCAGGACGCCATGCGCCTCTACTATCGCGCCGCCGAATATTTTCCCACTTCCCCCATCGCCGGAGAGGCCATGTGGCGCTCCGCCGATATCCGCTGGCAATTAGATAAGGACGACGTCAGGTCGCGGCCCTCGTCGAGGGAACGCGATCCCATGCTTCACGGTCAGATCGACGACGAGTACATGAAGCAAGTGCAGAAGAAATTCCCCAACACGAAGTGGGCTGACCTGGCCGCCTTCAGCCGGCTCGACAACAAACTCTGCGGAGAGTGGGAGGGCCTGCCCAAATGTCCGGAGAACGAGTCAGACATGTATGAGAAGTACGTCCGCGAGCATCCGCAATCGCCCAAAGCCGGAGAAGCGCTCTACGAAGCTGCTTGGCGACAGGGCGCGCTGGTGGACATCTACAAAGAACGGCACGAAGACGCCAAAGCCGCAGGCGCAAAAGCCCGGGCCACCGCGCTCTGCAAAAGCATAATCGGACAGTACGCCCAGTTACCCGGCGACTGGGCCGCGCGCGCGCAACGCCTTAATTATTTGCTGGAACAAAACATTCCCATCTACGGCACCAGGATCGATTAAGCACAATTCATTTCACCCACTCCAGGAGCGATTTTGAATCCCTATTTACTTTCAGTGTTGCTGGGCATTGTTGAAGGTTTGACTGAGTTTCTTCCCGTCAGTTCCACCGCGCATTTGCGTATCAGCGAAGCGTTGCTGGGCATCGATCTCGGCAACGGATACTGGAAGATGTACACCATCGTCATCCAGTTGGGTGCGATCCTCTGCCTGCCGATTTACTTTCGCGAGCGCATCTGGAAGTTCATCTCCACATTCCCGCGCGGCGAAAAGGGTGACCGCACTGTTCTGACGCATCCGCTTTCGTTGACAATGATCGCCTTCGTCTTCACCGCTGGCCCGGCGTTCCTGATGACGAAGATCATCGGCAAGCATCTGGAAAGTCTCTACATCATCGGCACCTCGTTGCTCGTCGGCGGAATCGTGATGTGGATCGTGGACGTGATTTATGCCAATCGCTATCGCATCGACCACATGGAAGAGATGACGCTCGGCCAGGCGATTTGGATCGGCTGCTGCCAGATACTCTCCGCCGTTTTCCCCGGCACCTCGCGATCAATGTCCACGATCGCCGCCGGACAGATCGCCGGTTTGTCACGCTCGGCCGCGCTGGAGTTTTCGTTTTTCTTATCCATCCCAACCATGGTCGCAGCCACCTGCTATGACCTGCTGAAAAGCTTGCGCCCGTCCCACGGCGCTGCGGCGGCTATCACTCCAACGCAGATTGATTCGCAAGGATGGGTACTGCTCGGCATCGGCTTCTTCGTCTCTTTCTTTGTCGCCTGGGCGTCAGTTGCCTGGTTCATGAATTGGGTGCGCAAGCACGGCTTCGTGCCATTCGCCATTTATCGGATCGTTCTCGGCATAACAGTTTTGGCTTGGGCCATGAAAGGCGCGGCACATTGACACAACAGAGGATGCCCCTCCCTTCTCGCGTGAGCGACAGGGTGGGTGCTCAGCTCATGAAAGGTGCCTCGCCTCGCAACCTGCGGCAGTACGATTTTCATTGTTTGTTCCAGTTTTTTTGTCATAATTGTTCTGCTCTGGTGTTTCTGCTCCCTTGGCTGCCAAAGCCTGTGGGGACCGTTACGCCTCTATGAAGTATTTCAATCTGGTTTTTACGCCTACGAAGATCCGGCGCTTGAATGAGCTGGTTGGATTCGTCCTGTTCGTCTTCGCGGCCCTCCTCTTCCTCGCACTCGTTTCCTATTCGCCGCTGGACGCGTCGTTCAACACCGCCGCTCCGGATCCGTCGATCGCATCGCCGCACAATTGGATCGGAATGGTTGGCGCGCTCGGCAGTGACTTGTTATTGCAGAGCCTTGGAATCTCGGTCTTCCTGATTCCCGTGATGTTCGGACTACTCGGATCGCGCTGGTGGAAATCGCGTCCGGTTGATTCCGCGATAGCCAAGTGCTTCGGTGCGGCAACGCTGATGACGTTCACTCCCGCGCTTCTCGGGCTATTGCCTTGGCATTGGCGATGGTTGCACGTTGCCCCCATTGAAGGATTGCTTGGCCGGATCGTCGGTGATTTTCTTATTCACTACTTCAACCTGACTGGCGCGTACATCCTGTCAATGACAGTGATTGCCGTCGCGCTCTATCTCTCGACAGCGTTCTCCTTTGGAGCGCTTCAATTATGGTTCCAAACGCGGTTCGCCTTTACTTATGCATTGCGCGAGAGGTTTGCCGATTGGCGTGAAGCGCGCGCAAAAGTCAAAGCGCAAAAGGAACTGGAACAGCGCAAGGCCGCGAAGCCGGTAGTTACGTCCCAGCTTGTACCAGCGCAGGTTCCGCCAAAACGCGCGGTCATCGCTGCTCCGATCGCGGCAACGCCTGTGAAAACTGGGGTCGAGCGCGCAATGGAAGAACGCATGGCAACCACCGCCTTCACCGGCGAGCTGAACGCGCAACTTCCATCGATAGAAGAAAAGCCCGCGCACATTCCGGAAGCTGCAACAGCTCAGCCCGAAGTGGGCGCGCGCGCGGATGTGGACCGCAAGCCGAAGACGATCCTGCCGAAGTCCGCAGGCGATTACAAGCTGCCGTCCAGCGCGCTGCTGCATCGCCCTGAAGCGCACGAGCGCATCGACGAAGAAGAACTGAAACAGTTGGCTGTGGTTTTGGCAGAGAAATGCGCGGAGTTCGACGTACACGGTCAGATCACGCACATCAACCCTGGTCCCGTCGTAACCACATACGAGCTCAAGCCCGAAGCTGGCATCAAGTACAACCGCATCACCGCGCTGTCCGAAGACCTCTGCCTGGCGATGAAAGCGGAGAGCATCCTCATCGAGCGCATGGCCGGCAAGTCGACGGTCGGCATTCAAGTTCCTAATGACAAGCGCGAGACCATCTGGCTCCGCGAGGTCATCGAAGCCGCCGACTTCACTGACATCAAATCAAAGCTCACGCTGGCCTTGGGTAAGGACATCAATGGCCGCATCGTCACCGCGGATTTAGCGACGATGCCTCACCTGTTGATTGCAGGTTCTACCGGCGCGGGCAAGAGCGTTGCCATCAACGCGATGATCATGTCCATCCTGTTCAAGGCGACGCCAGAACAGGTGCGCTTGATCCTTGTCGACCCGAAACGATTGGAACTTGGTAATTATGAAGGCGTGCCACATCTCTATACGCCCATCATCACCGAGCCGAAGCTTGCGTCTTATGCGCTCCGTAATGCTGTGCGCGAGATGGAACGCCGGTTAAAGGTCCTGGCAGAAAAAGGTGTACGCAACATAGGCCAGTACAACGCGCTGTTTGAAGGCACAACGCCAAGCTTGTTCGACGACGCTTCCGAACACAAGGCGCTTCCCTACATCATCATCATCATCGACGAACTTGCTGACCTCATGATGCTCGACGGCAAGAACGTGGAAGAGTCGATCACGCGATTGGCGCAGATGGCGCGCGCCGTCGGTATTCACTTGATCCTCGCGACGCAGCGTCCTTCGGTGGATGTGATCACCGGACTCATCAAGGCGAACTTCCCTGCGCGCGTCTCGTTCCGCGTGGCCACAAAAGTGGACTCGCGAACGATTCTCGACGCCAACGGCGCAGAATCACTACTTGGCCGCGGCGACATGCTCTATCTCCCATCCGGCTCCTCGCGAGTTCAGCGCGTACACGCGCCGTTCGTTACGGAGAAGGAGATTGCCGCTGTCGTCGAGTTCTGGAAGCAGCAAGGTCTAGCCCAGTACGAAGAGAAGTTCCTCGCTGCGCCTAAAGATGACAACGGCAAGAGCGAAGGCGCTGCGGGCGAAGGCAACAACGAGAGTGACGAGCTCTTCGAAGATGCAGTGCGGTTAGTGCTAGAATTCGGCAAAGCTTCCACTTCCCTGCTACAACGCCGGTTGCGGATCGGATACGGCCGCGCCGCTCACCTTATTGACTTGATGGAAAAAGACGGCATCGTCGGCCCAGCCGACGGCCCGAAGCCGCGCGAAGTGCTGAAGCGGCCAGATTGGTTGAATGAGGTGGAAGAGGCGTTGCGGTGATGCTCGCCACCTTCTAGGATTTGAAGCCCTTCAGCGCCCATGATCCGAGCAGCCCGACTGCCACGATCATCGCAGCCCATAAAAATGCAGGATGCCGCTCCGTCCACGGACGGTCATCCGGCCGCCCGGTGTAAGCAGCATTCGCGCTGTCGGGTTCCATGACGGCTTGCGCGACTTCATTGGCAGCAGGCACGTCGAAGAGCTTGGCGTAATCGTAAACTGGCGGATTGCGCTTTTCGTCTCCGTAGTACAGCTTTAATTCATTTGCGCCGTGCGGATTGAAATAGACGCGTCGCTCCAGCATCTGCGGATGTACGCCGGTGATGCGCAGAGCGGGATCATCGCCATTCTGGACCTCCAGCTTGTAGCGCTTGCACCGTAATCCCGGGAGATTCACATCCAGATCCTCCGATTCCACTTTGCGCTCCCTGCGCACCAGGCGTATCCGGCTCAGGCTCCCGCTGCTGATCTGGCGGTCATCGCAGTAGATGTTTACCTCTCGGCGGAAATTGATTTCACTCGGATCAATATCAAAATGCACTCGATCCAGCGGCACACGGTCAGAGGCCTTCCATTCAATCGCGGTGTGCTTGCCTTCCGTCCGGAGATTCGGGACTTCATCAAGCGCCGCGTACTTGGCCTTGTTCTCTTGCAGATTGGCGATGCTCGCACCTTTTATGTCCTCGGTCGGAACCGGACCAATAATCGTCAGCCGCAAGAAGCGGAATCGCGCCGGACTGGCGAGCTTGATGGTTGAATTCGAACCCAACTTCTCTTTCGCGAAGTTGAATATCGTGTAGGTGCCAAGGTCATTCCAGTTCTTGCCTGAGAGGTTGTTCTCACCCTCAAGCTTGGCTTGGGCAATGTAATTTTCGGTCTTGAGATCAAGGCGGATGTTGTCGTATTCGGGAATTCCGACGTCCACAGCAAATTGTGTATTTCCGTGCACGACGCCCTTGTTCAAGATTGGAACCGAAGAATGTTCTGCGAGTGTGCCGCCTTGCTCCAGAACCACAGCGTAAGGAATTTCCTGCTCGCCCGAATAGAGCCGCAAGTCTCCAAGATCGGCGCGCGAATGCTGCCAGACGGCCTCGTCCAGCACGAGGAAATTCTGCTTGTCCGGCGTGCTCACTTTGACGTTCCGCGCTCGCTCGAAGTACGCGAACGGACTAACGGAAACGTCGGCGGCGAATCCTGCCAGGCAGATCCCCGCAAAACTTATCGCAAGGGCCAACAATGACTTGAAATGATTGTTCAGCGCGGTTCTCCGGTCGATTCTCTTGCTGAGAGCTTCAGCCAATCTTTTTGATATACGAACGACATCCCCATCAACAGTATGCCCAGTGCGATGAAGCTCACCACTCGCAATGGGCCGCTCAAACTGCTGAGATCGAATATGAAAACCTTGACGATAGTGGCAGCCATCAGCACGAGAGCCTGCCATCGAAGTATGGACGACTTTCGCCAGAAGCCGACCGTCATCAGTACCGCTCCATACAACATCCACAGCGCGGAATAGGTGAATGCTTGCTCTATGCGCAGGTCGTGCCATCTATCGCTAGGCGCGTAATAGCCTTGTGTTCCGCGGAGCTGGCTGAATTCACGTCCGTAAAAATCAGCGACTTCAGCATTCAGCGCCAACAGCGCGAGCACGTTGATGCAGACCGTTACAACAACGAAAGCCGCGTGATCGCCCCCGCGCTCTTTTCGAACTTGCCACGCGATTCCACCCAGAACCGCGATTGCTACCAAATAAGTTGCGAAACGTGAATTGAAGAAAAGTGTCTCAGTATGGAATGTATCGACAAACAGCAGGCGGGCGACCCCGAGCGCAAGGGCGACGACCGCCGCCGTTTTAAGAAACTGGTTTCGCGCGCGCGTGCCCACCCACAATAGCGCTGCCGACTCGACGAACCATCCCATCGTGATCCAGTGGCTTTCTAGTTTCAGCGGAATTGCAATTGTGAGAAATGTGATGGCGATGGCCAGATGCAACCACCTATGTAGCGGGCCAATTCCCTCTTCGTCTGCCGCTTCGGGTGCTTCGGACACCAGCCGTTTACTGATGGCGATGTAAAAAGCCGCCAAGGCTAATGCTGCCCAGGCCAGCGCTGTCCGGTGGTCAGACTCATACATCGCAAACAGCTCGAAAAAATAGACGAACGGATTGATGAGAGCGACAAAGATAAAAGTCTTGGACGTTCCCCAGTTCTGGTCATCAAATGCGTGGAGGTTTTTGATCGCGGGCAGGACGGCGAAGGTGAGAAAGAAGAGAGTGGCAAATGCCACTGCCAGATGCCGTTGCTCAATGGAGTAATAATTGAGATACCAGCCGACATAGAAGACGACACTGCCAACAAAGCTGCCCAGCAGTAATCGCCGCCATGGCCGCAACGCAACCAGCACGATGCTGAATACGTCCAGCAACGCGATGTAAGAGAACAATACAACTGGCCGATTTTCTCCGGTGGACAGCAATACAGGAGTGGAAAATCCGCCGGCAATTGCGACCGCCGCCAATATCTGTGCGTCTTGCTTCAGCGCCAATGCAGCTGCGGAGGCCGTAACCAGCACCATCACAATGAAAGCAACAGGCGCAGGCAGCAGGTGATATAGCTGGAATGCCGCCCACAGTGACAGATACATGATCCCGATGCCGACAGCAGTCAGCGAATAGGAAAAGTACTTATACCCACGCGCATGCAGCCGGCTGCTCCATCCGACTAGCGCGATCCCTGCGAGCATTCCCACAGAGACGCGGCCGCTCGGCCCGATCCACTCATTGTCGATAGCGAGTTTCAGGAAGTACGCAACGCCCGTAAGCAGGGCGACGATGCCGATCCGGTTCAGCCACTGCGACCCGATCCGTGATTCCAAATCGATCGGCGGCTCGCTTGGACCCTGACCGCGCGAATGCACGAGCGGCGGGGGCATTGTTGCAGCTGGCGGCGCACTCGCCGGAGCTTCGGTCTTTGGCGTTGTTGCAACCTGCGGGCTAGCCTCCCGAGCCGGCGCGCTTTTACCTGCATAAAAGAATTGCTCCAGCTTATAGATGCGCTGGGTGAGTTCTGCCACGCGCTGCTGGAGTTCAGCTAATTCTTTCAGCTCGTCCATGCCGAATACATTACAGGGCAGCAACGGCCAATACAATATGGAGACTTGTTCGTCGACGGCGAATTCAATAGAAAATGAAGGTTATATCGCAATCGGCATTCTAAGTATTCCCGCGGCAAGGAATGCGCTAACATCAGGTGCGGAATTTCTCCGTCCGATGAATCCACTGCAAGGTTCCGTCAACAAGATATTTCGCTTGGCCCGATATCTCGGAAGCCGGACCTACTACGTTTGTCGGCAGCTCCTGGGGACGCCTCCGCAGAGTAACGCCGAGACCTGGTTTCGGCTGTGCCGGCTGGCTGAATCCACTCCGCGATCTACTCCCGGCACTTTCTTGTTTTCTTTTGGAGCTTTGGCTTACACGGATGCCCAATCGCTCCGCTCCCAATTTGAAGAGATTTTCATGCAGGGTGGTTATGATTTTCAATGTCGATCCGACAACCCTTTCATCATCGACTGTGGTGCCAATGTTGGGCTGAGCGTAATTCGCAGCAGGCAAATGCAACCAAATGCCCGGATAATCGCCTTTGAAGCTGATCCAGCAATCTCGACTACACTTCGATCCAACCTGTCTCGGCTGGGGCTATCCGACATAGAAGTCGTAAACGCAGCGGTGTGGGATGGCGCGGGAACAATCGGGTTCGTTGCAGATGGTGCCGACGGCGGTCACGTATCCGCTGAATCCGGCACTTGCATTGTTCCTTCAATCAGTCTTTCCGACTACATCACCCAGACCGTGGATCTTCTCAAACTGGACATCGAGGGTGCTGAGAAGCGTGCACTGCTTGATCTCTGCGCGACCGGCAAGATTCGGATGGTGGACCGTATTATTTGCGAACTGCATGGGTCCAGCCGGCAAGACTTCGGTGAATTGTTGTCTACCCTAAAAGAGAATGGGTATCGAATAACATTCAGTCACGCGCGTTCTGCGCCTGACATGCCGGGTGAATCGCAGCAGACACCGTTCGCAGCGGTTCCGGATGGCCGCTACCTTCTCCATCTCTATGCTTGGCGGGACAGCTTGGTGATCCCCGAAGAGATTGACTCCTTTAAGCCCTCGACGTATTTCAACTGAATAGACGGCAGCAAATAATCGGGAATCCAGCCGCTAGCATTGACAATCAAACAACAAATGAACGAACAGATAAAAACGGTTTTGCTCCTCGGCTTGCTCTCGTTGCTCCTGATCGGCTTGGGAGCAGCGCTCGGGCAGACCTACCTTTACGCATTCACGATCATGGCCATCGTGATGAACTTCGTCTCGTATTTCTATTCGGATAAGATCGTGCTCGCGGTCAGTGGCGCTCAGGAAGTGAGCATGGAGGAAGCACCGCGGCTGCACAGCATTGTGGAGGAACTCGCGGCGCGGGCTAACCTGCCCAAGCCTCGCGTTTACATTATTCCCCAGGCGCAGCCTAACGCGTTTGCGACAGGCAGGAATCCCCAGCACAGTGCCGTCGCCGTGACCCAGGGCATCATGCAACTGCTGAATGAGCGCGAACTGCGCGGCGTTATCGCGCATGAACTCGGACACGTAGTGAACCGCGACATCCTTATTACATCCGTTGCCGCGACTATCGCTTCAGCCGTCACGTTTATCGCGCAAGCAATACGATGGAGCGCGATTTTCGGAAGCCGCAGTGACGACGATGACCGTGGATCAGCACTGGGAACAATAGCTCTTGCTATCGTCGCGCCGATTGCGGCGACTTTGATCCAGTTGTGGATATCCCGCACGCGCGAATTTGAAGCCGATGCCACCGGCGCACGACTGTGCGGCGATCCGGAAGCTCTGGCGCGGGCCTTGGAAAAACTCGAACAAGCGGCGGAAGCGATTCCCGCTGATGTTGCACCTGCTACGGCAAGCCTCTACATCGTCAACCCTTTCTCCGGTACTGGAGGCTTCATGAACTGGTTTTCAACGCACCCGCCGATGGAGGAACGCATAGCCCGGCTTCGCGCCATGATGCTGGACGGAGCAAAGTTCGCTTAGCGCGAACTTTGTCAGGCCGCGCCGCGACCTTGGTCAGAATTTTCACGCGACTGCTGCTTCGGTTTGAGGCCGCCGCGAAGGTGTGAAACCAATCGGTCGATCTCTCTGACTTCGCAATACAGGCGCCGCACTTCTTCCATCTTTCGATTGCGCTCTGCGATCAATTGAGTGATCTTGTCCCAGGTTGGACTGCGGCGGTAGGGGTTCAATGGCATGGTCTTACTTGCTGTCCTGCTGCCCGAATGCCCCTCCCCCGCTAAGGGCATCTCAGACTTTTCAAAGATGCCAAACTTTGACGGCGGGATGCTATCCAGCAACTCTGGTCACCGTCTAATCCCGAGGGGACAGGCGGGGTTGCTTTGCTTCGTGTAGGATGTTGCCCACCAACTCAGCTCGATAATCAGCAAGTTCAGGAGTCCTTCATGGGCCCGAAGTTCTGGAGCAAGCTCGTACCGGCAGTTGCGCTATTCGCCTTCACTCTCACGGCCTCAGCGCAAAACTTTGAAGTGAAGTCCCACACCCTCAAGAATGGGATGAAAGTGCTCGTCCAGGAAGACCGGTCGATTCCGAACGTCGCCCTGTACATCTTTTATCGGATCGGCTCGCGCAATGAGAATACCGGGGCCACTGGACTCTCCCATTTCTTTGAACACATGATGTTCAACGGGGCCAAGAAATACGGCCCGGGCGACTTTGACCACACCATGGAGGCCGCAGGCGGCAGCAATAACGCGTATACAAATCGCGACGTCACCGTCTATCAAGACTGGTTTCCAAACACCGCGCTTGAACTCATCTTTGACCTTGAGGCTGACAGGATCGAGAATCTGGCCTTCGATCCAAAGATCGTCGAGTCGGAGCGTGGCGTCGTCTATTCCGAGCGCCGCAATTCGGTAGACGCAAGCAATCGCGGAATTTTGAATGAACAACTGATGGCCACCGCGTTCATCTCCCATCCTTATCAATGGCCGGTGGTTGGTTGGGCAAAGGACATTGAGAGTTGGAAGATGGACGACCTGAAGCACCACTTCGCCATGGGCTACTCTCCAAATAACGCCACCATGGTCGTGGTGGGTGCAGTAGATGCCGACCAAGTCTTCCAGTTGGCAGAGAGATACATTGGCAACATCGCGACGCATGATCCACCCCCAAAGATCGTAAGCACCGAGCCTGACCAGATGGGCGAGCGCCGCGTCATCGTGCGGAAGTTCGCGCAGCTTCCCTTGCTTTCGATCGGCTATCACGTGCCAGAAGCGAACAACCCCGACTACTATGCGCTGGATGTCCTGGAGACGATCGCATTCTCCGGACAGAGTTCGCGCATGTATCGCAGGATCGTGGACAAAGATCAGCTCGCACTCAACATCAACGGCGGACGCGGCATCAGTTTCGATCCCACCCTGTTCACGATCAGCTCGCAGCCAAAAGCGGGAGTTGCGCCGGACGTGGTCGAGAAAGCTGTGTATGAAGAGCTGGGCAGACTTCAGAATGAGCCCGTTTCTGATCAAGACCTGGAGAAAGCTAAGAATATCCTGAAGGCCAATTTCTATCGCCAGATGAAGACAATCAATGGGAGGGCCAACGCCATTGGTACCTTTGAAGTTTTCTTTGGCGATTACCAAAAACTCTTCAACGCTATTCCGGAATACGACAAAGTCACAAAGGCCGATGTCCAGCGCATCGCCAAGAAGTACTTCACTGACAAGAACCGGACAGTCGCAACGTTGATTCCCGAAGCAGCGGAGGCCGCGAAATGAAAACATCGATGAATGTAATCGTCTGTCTCCTGTTACTCTGCGGCCTACTGCAATCGCAAACCGGCAAAGCCAAGCCTGTGGCTGCGACGCCTCCGCCATCGCAATCGAGCGGATTAAAACTGCCGGCTTATAAGAAAGTGACACTCAAGAATGGGGTCGCGTTGCTCTTACTTGAGCAGCACAAACTCCCCATCATCAGCTTCAGCTACATCGTTCGCGCGGGATCAACCTCTGACCCGAAGGGCAAAGAGGGGCTTGCCTCGCTTACCGCCGGGCTGCTGCGCAAAGGCACAAAGACGCGCTCTTCCGAGCAGGTATCCAACGATCTGGATTACATCGGCATGACCTTTGCCGCGAACGCGAACCCGGACTATTCCGGCGGTTCAGCCGAGTTCATCAAGAAAGACACTGCGCGGGCGATAGATCTCTTTGCGGACGTGCTGTTGAATCCCGTCTTTCCGGCGGATGAAGTTGCCAAGTTGCAGAAGCAACGTATCGATGGAATCAAGTCAGCGAAAGATTCAGTGCAAGGGGTGATGTCCGCGTACTACGACGCGTATCTATTCGCAGGACATCCATACGGACGCCCCGCCGGCGGCGATGAGAAGTCGTTGGCATCCATCACGCAACCGGATATCGCATCTTTTTATTCCGCAAATTACACGCCCGCCAACACCATCCTCGCCGTCGCCGGAGACTTTTCCAGCGCTGAGATGGAACACCTATTGAACGAGAAGCTTCAAGGCTGGAATTCGAAGTCCGCGAAATCGGCTCCGCTAGCCCAGCCGGTTGCATTCAAAGGCAAGAAGCTTTTGTTGATCGACAAGCCGGATTCCACGCAGACTTACTTCCACATCGGTAACGTTGGCATCGCGCGAACAAATCCTGATCGTGTCTATGTCAACGTGGTGAATACATTGTTCGGCGGTCGATTCACGTCAATGCTCAACACTGACTTGAGGATCAAGTCCGGACTGACCTACGGAGCCAACTCCTCATTCTCGCGTCGAGTTGCACCCGGATCTTTTGCCATCACCAGCTTCACCAAGAATGCCACCACGGAAAAAGCGCTGGATATGACTCTTGACGTAGTCAAGCGCCTGCATGAAAAAGGCATCTCGGAAGAGGAGTTGCAATCTGCGAAGAACTACATCAAGGGACAGTTCCCTCCAACCAT
>JAOAPH010000005.1 GCA_025462835.1 Candidatus Angelobacter sp.
CCGCAATGGGCTGCTGACCCGCATTATCGCGAACGATTTCTCAAGGAAGCTGAGCGTGCTTCCCGGGTCATCAACGAACATCTTGCCACTGTGCATGATGTGCTTCAGCACGATGGCGAAGCGTTCTTGGTGATGGAGTTTGTCAAAGGACACAACCTCCGACAGCGCCTTGAATCCCCTCTTTCCATTGAAGACTTTTTTGACGTCGCGGCCCAGTCCTTGAAAGGCCTCGCTGCCGCCCATGAACACGGCATTCTCCATTGCGACATCAAGCCCGAAAACATCATGGTGGGCTCCGATGGACGCGTAAAACTTCTTGATTTCGGTTTGGCAAAGCAGATCTCCTACATCGGATCGCAGGAGACCGTTGCAGACAGTGGCAGCGGTATTAGCGGCACGCCCGCGTACATGTCGCCCGAAGTCTTGCTGGAGAAACGTGTCGACCAGCGCTCCGACATCTTTTCTCTCGGTGTCGTCTTCTACGAAGCCCTCGCGGGACATCATCCTTTTCGCACCGACACTTTCATCGGCACCAGCGACCGCGTTCTCAAAGACACCCCGCCCGCCTTGCACCGCTTCAATCCGAATGTGCCTGCTGCTCTCGAAGGAATCATTTTCAAGATGTTGGAGAAGCGTCCTGAAGATCGCTATTCCAGCGTCGCGGAACTGCTCCATGACATTCGTCTGGTGCAGGCCGGAGCAGCGCCGCCTGGCATTTCGCTACCGCGACACTTCTCGCGCAAGTGGAGAACGCCGGCGCTGGTCACACTCGCTTTTCTCCTCATCACAGCACTGCTTGCCTTCGCTCCATCCCTCAAACGACTCATTTCCTCACCCAGAACTGCCGCCTCGCCCGGGGCAACGCAAGTCGCTGTCCTCTCGTTTACCTCCGCAAATGGCGATGCCAGCACCTCTGCCTTGAGCCGCGGACTCGCTGAAAATCTCACCGTGAAGCTTACTCAGCTCACGGATCGATATCCGCTCCAAGTGGTTCCCGCCAGTGAGATCCGCGCACAATCTGTCAACACTGTTGACCAGGCTAACGCCAACCTCGGTGCTGGTCTCGTAGTCGAAGGCAATCTTCAACAGTCCGGCGAAAGGATGCGCGTGAACTTCAGCCTCGTCGACGCGCATACTCGCCGCCAACTCCGCGCCGGCACCATCACCGCTGAGGTGAATGATCCTTTCTCTCTCGAAGATCGCGTCGTGGACAGCGTCCTCAAGCTGCTCGACGTAGAGCTTGCCGCTCAGGATCGCGCGTTGATCACCGCGCACACCACCACACAACCCGCTGCCTACGATTTCTATCTTCGCGGCCGCGGCTATCTTCAGGACTATGAGAAGCCGGAAAATATTGATAGCGCCATCGCGGTCTTCAATCGCGCTCTCGATCACGATCCCAATTACGCTCTCGCCTACGCGGGATTGGGCGAGAGTTTCTGGCACAAGTACGAGCACACGCATGACAGCAACTGGCTGGACAAATCGACTACCGCCTGCGAGCGCGCGAATACTTTGGGACCGAATCTTGCGAACGGCAGCACCTGTCTGGGGATGGTCTACAACGAAACCGGGAATTATGAGAAAGCCGCGCGGCAATTCCAGCGCGCGCTGCAACTCGATCCCACCAGCGACGACTCTTACCGCGGCCTCGCTTTCGCTTACGAACATCTGCAGAATTTCGATGACGCGGAAGCCATCTACCGCCGCGCCATCAGCCTTCGACCGCACTATTGGGCCGGCTATAACTGGCTAGGCAGCTTCTACGTCAGCCGCGGCCGGTATGCAGATGCGGTTGAAATGTTCAAACAAGTCGTCGCACTCGCCCCTGACAGCTTCCGCGGACACAGCAATCTCGGCGCCACCTACCTCGCTTGGGGACGCTACTCCGACGCTGTCCCCATCCTCGAGCGCTCCATCGCCATCCGGCCCACTGCTGTAGAACTCAGCAATTTGGGCGCTGCCTACTTTTATCAACGCCGCTTCCCCGACGCCGCCCGCACATACGAACAAGCTCTCCGGCTCGACAGCAAAAGATTCGACATCGTCGGCAATTTAGCTGAAGCCTATTACTGGATTCCAGGCAAGCGCCCGCAATCGATCGCCACTTACAAGCAGGCTATCCCGCTCGCCGAGCAGGCCGTCGCCAGCAATCCTCGCGACTCCGGAATGCTCACCACTCTCGCTGTGTACTACGCAATGGTCGGCGACCGGACAAAAGCAGCGCGACTAACGCGCCAAGGCGTCGCACTCGCGCCCAACGATCCGGAGATCCTGCTCACAGCCGCGCTCGCCTTCGCCCAGATTCGTGACGACGATCAGACTCTTCGTTTTGTCGAGCAATCAATCGCCGCCGGCCTAAATCCAAATCGAATCGCGGACAGCCCCAGCCTCGATCGCTTCGGATCCAATCCCCGGCTGAAAGACCTGGTGCAACAAACCTACGTAGCAAGAAAATGAGGAGATTAATTTCGACAAGGTCCAAAGCGCAGGGTCGCCGTCTTTAGGAATTGACCTGCTCGGGTGGCGCAGAGCCTGCCCTGAGCGAAGTCGAATGGGCCTTCAGGCCTGCATTTGAGAAGCCTGTCACGACGGGGCTTTAGCCCCTGAGGTGAACATGCTTTGAAAGGGCACGGCTTTTGCCCTGCCGAAGCCCAGGAATGTATCGGGGCACGGCTTTAGCCGTGCCGTAGAGATGGAATTATTGGGGGCTTTAGCCCCTTGCTAAACGGGGCCCCCTCGGGTGGCGCAGAGCCTGCCCTGAGCGAAGTCGAATGGGCCTTCAGGCATGCATTTGAGAAGCCTGTCACGACGGGGCTTTAGCCCCTGAGGTGAATGTATCGGGGCACGGCTTTAGCCGTGCGGTAACGATGAAATTGTTGGGGCTTTAGCCCCACCGCGCCAGAGGCGCGCAATATTTATAGCCCGGTGCCCAAATGAAATGTCGAGCCCCGTAGGGGCGACAACATCGCTTTGAAAGGGCACGGCTTCAGCCGTGCCGTATGAAAAGAATTTGAGAAGGCTTTAGCTCCAAACAACAGCAAGGAGAAAGACCATGAGCGATGACAAAAAGCACATACACATCATTAGCAAGAACGGCAAGGTGGATCACGAGGATCAACCCATCAATAAGAAGGGAGAAGAGGCCGTCTGGGTTTCGGACACCGGCGACGCATATCAGGTGGTATTTCGTGACGGCGACTGCCCATTCGACAAAAACACCTTCGACGTACCCGCTGGAGGAAGCATCGGCAGCGGCCCTGCCCGCGACGACGCGAAGGAGAAGCCGTATCAATACAAATACGATGTCGTCGGCCCCGGCGGGACAAACGATCCCACTATCATCATCCAGAGGTAGAAGGGTGAGAGGGGTGGGAGCGCACAGGCTATAATTGCGCCCACTGATGACCGTCGCCTCTGGCACGAAATTCGGCCCTTATGAGATCCAGTCCGCGCTTGGCGCAGGCGGGATGGGGGAAGTTTACCGTGCCATGGATACACGCCTCGATCGCATCGTCGCCATCAAGGTTCTCGCTTCGCATCTCTCTTCATCGCCGGAATTGAAACAACGCATGGAGCGCGAGGCGAGGACTATCTCCTCGCTGAACCATCCCCACATCTGCCATCTTTATGACATCGGTTCGCACAACGGTACCGATTACCTCGTGATGGAATTCCTCGAAGGTGAGTCTCTCGCCGACCGGCTGCGCAAGGGCGCGATGCCGCTGAATGAGATTCTGAAGATTGGGATTGCGATCGCCGAAGCGCTCTCGGTGGCGCACCACCAGGGAATCGTCCATCGCGACCTGAAGCCGGGAAACATCATGCTGACGCACGGTGGCGCCAAGCTGATGGATTTTGGTCTGGCCAAACCGCTGGGCTTGCAGAGCGCGGGCGTTGCATCAGGAACGGCACCACCTTCGTTCACCGCGGCAGCTACGTTGAGTGGCCCCAGTCCGCTAAGTCCGCTGACTTCAGCAGGCAGCATCATCGGCACTATTCAGTACATGTCTCCGGAGCAGATTGAAGGAAAAGAAGCCGACGCCCGTTCCGACATCTTTGCCTTCGGCGCTGTGCTTTACGAAATGGTCACAGGCAAGCGGCCCTTTGCTGGCAAGAGTCAGATCTCGTTGGCTTCAGCGATCCTAGAAAAAGATCCCGATCCCATCACCACGACTAACCCTCTGATTCCGCCCGTTCTTGAGCACGTGATCATGACGTGCTTGCAGAAAGATCCCGAAGATCGCTATCTGGCGGCGCATGACATCAAACTCGAACTGAAATGGATCGCCTCAGGGAGGTCAGCTCCAGCCCTCGCTCCCGCGACTGAATCTACCTCGCACACCCGCCACCGTTTCGCTTGGATCGCCGCCGTTATCGCAGCCATCGTCCTAGGCGTCGCTGCTGGAAGTTTCATCAACCATCCCCCGCAGTCTGCGCAGTCCGTGCGCACGGTCGTTGATCCTCCGGACAAGGTTACGCTGAACCTCACCGGAGATTTTGCCGGGCCCCCGATACTCTCGCCGGACGGATCAATGCTGGCGTTCACCGCCACTGGTGTGGACGGCAAGACCGCAATCTGGGTTCGCCCCATGAATACCTTGGAAACACGTATGCTTCCCGGCAGCGAGGGCGCTATTTTTCCCTTCTGGTCGCCCGACGGACACTCAGTCGGATTCTTCGCCGACAGTAAATTAAAGACCATCGACATCAGCGGCGGCTCTGCCGTCGCGATTTGTGGCGCTCAGTTCGGACGCGGTGGTGCCTGGGGTCCCGGTGGCGTGATCCTCTTTACTCCCACCACGCAAACGTCCATCATGCGTGTCTCTGCCACCGGGGGAGATCCGGTTGAAGTCACCAAGCTTGACCGCGCTCAGTACACCTCCCATCGCTGGCCGTTCTTTCTTCCTGATGGCAAACATTTTCTCTATCTCGCCATCAACCATGATCCTTCGCACGCCGCCAACGATGCGGTCTACTACGCTTCTCTCGATGGAAGCGAAAATCGTCAGCTCTTTCGCTCTGCATCGAATGCGGTATACGGCAGCGGTTTTCTGTTGTTCGCTCGCGCTGGCCAGTTGATGACACAACCTTTTGATCCCGCCTCCGGAACCATGAGCGGAGAACCGCAGTCTCTCGCAAGCGGGGTTGTCGATGACGTCAGCACCTGGCACATGGACGTGACCGCCTCCAACAATGGCTTGTTGGTCTTGGGCAGCGGCGGGACAGCCGATTGGAAATTGGTCTGGATGGACCGTAACGGAAAACAGATTGGCATCGTCGCGGACAAGCTCACCAACTTGCAAGCAGCGCGCATCTCCCCGCAAGGCGACCGCGTCGCCCTCCAGATAGACACCGGCACTAACGACGTGTGGGTGCTTGATCTGGCTCGTGGCATTCGCACCCGGCTTACCTTCGGCCAGCTTTCCGCCACTTTCGTTGTGTGGTCACCGGATGGCAAGTGGGTCTCCTACAATACCAGTCGCAACGGCCAAGCCCAGCTCAACCGCAAACCCGCCGACGGAAGTGGCGCTGAAGAACTCCTGCACAATGATCTAGAGCCGGCCGTACCCACAGATTGGTCGCAAGATGGCAAGTATCTGATTTACATGCGCGGCGCGATCGGAAATAACTCGGAGGTCTGGGCCCTGCCCCTGCAAGGAGAGCGGAAGCCCTTCGTAGTCGTGCCCCGTCCGGCAAATGCATTCGTCGGACAAGGACGCCTCTCCCCGGATGGCCGTTGGCTCGCTTACGCTTCCACAGAATCTGGCACCTCGCAGGTTTTTGTGGTGCCCTTCCGCGGTGGACAGGGAAAGTGGCAAGTCTCCACCACCGAGGGTTCTCAACCGAAATGGAGCCGCGACGGCAAGGAACTTTACTTTGGGAATGACGTTACCCGCGTCGTGTCCGTTGTCTCCGTCAAAGACGCTGACGGCGCACTACAGTTCGGCGCGGCTCAACCCCTGGTCACCACTCCCGCCACACAGCAGTTCATCTATGACGTCTCCCCCGACGGCAAAAAGATTCTTCTCGATGTCGTCTCGCAACAGGTCAACCAATCCGTCACCGTGATCACAAACTTCACCGCGGGCTTGAAGAAGTAAGACTCCAGACAAACTTTGCGGCGGGCCTGGGTATCAGGGCACGGCTTCAGCCGTGCCGTAAGATCCAATTTGAGAGGGGCTTTAGCCGCTGAGGTTCTGCAAGGAAGAAAATGAGCTGCCCTAAGCTTTGAGGGTAGAGCCCAAACTGAATGCAGAACGGAACACAACCGAACTAATCCGTGTTCATCCGTGAAATCCGTGGCAAGCTTTTGTCTTTGCCGCGAGTCCCAGCCCTCGTCTAAATACTCCTTCAACCTTTTTCGTCGTGCGCTTTGTGAAACCTTTGTGCCCTTTGTGTTTTCAGGTTTGAGGCTAGCGTCTAACTAAGTGCAGAACGGAACACAACCGAACTAATCCGTGTTCATCCGTGAAATCCGTGGCAAGCTCTTGACCTTACTTCAACTGCTTCGGATCAAAATTCAACACAATTTCCATCGGCGGGATCTGTTTCGGCTTGACGTACCGGTTCACCAGAAACCGTTGTCCGTCTTTGCTCACGTCATAGGAGTTCTGATCTGAAACCGAGATGTGCTCGCGGAACTGCGTCGAGAACAGTGACTGTGGAACCCCGACGTTAACGCCTTCGCCCAACATCATCTGCACAGCCATAACAGTGTTCGCGTTTAAGAAGAAGATTTCTTTGCCATCGCCGCGCCATCGCGGCTCCTCGCCGCCGTCCCGCGAGACCTGCCATTTCCCCTGAATACCCGGATAGGACGTCACATAGATCTCGTCTCGTCCGCTTTCGTTCGATACATATGCCAGCCAATGGCCGTCTGGCGATATCATCCCATTGAAAAAATCATGATTACCCTCAAGGATTGGCGCTGCTTTCCGGTCTGCTAAATGAAGAGACCAGATTGAAGCACGGTTGGCGTTTTTCCGGAATGAATAAACGAGGGATGTTCCATCTGACGAGAACGAATTCGGGTCGATCCTTCCTAGATTCGTTTCAGCCGTAACCTCTTCCTGCGTGCCGCCGCTGTTCGGCGGAATGCGGCTGAGATGGTTCGTAATGCTTATCCAGCTGTAATAGAGATATTTGCCATCGTGGCTCCAGATCGGCAGTGTGTCTTCCACTGGCAGGAAGGTTATCCGTGTTGGATTCCCCGATTGCACGTCGTACACATAAACATCCGTATTAAAAGTGGAGGAATCGATCGCATCCACCGCAATGCGATCTCCGCCCGGTGAGATGCTTGGATTATTTTGGTATAGCGGTTCTCCCACCACACCCGTTACCTTGCCATTACGGTCAAACCACGTCAGTTGTGACCGCTGCCACGAATCCCCCGTGCTGAACATCGCCGTGCCGTTCGCTGCGGCAGTAAGTTCCGCGCGGAAGACCGTCGCCACAACTTGCAGGTTCTGCGTCAACATCGCTGGTTGTCCAGTCGTCGTTCCGGCTTTGGCATCGAACGGCTGTACCATCAGCTTGTTTCCTCGTGCGTAAAGAATGTAGCCAGCTGGAAGATAGCTGGCATTGGAGTCCGCGGTTTCAACCCTGCGGAATTCAGCCGAATCAACAGAGCCAAAATACAGTTCGCCTACTCCTTCTCCCACCACAGTCAGGTCGGGAACAAAAAATATGAAGTGCTTTCCATCGGGAAGAAAATACGGCCAGCGATGCGTATATTCCCTGCTCGAATCAACCTTCGTGACCTGCTCCGGCGTTCCTCCTTCCGGACGCACCTTGTACAGGCCACCCGCAGGTGCCGGCGCAAACAAAATGTATCCCGCGCTTCCCCAAGTGCCCCCGCGACCAAGTTGCGCCGGGGCTACGGTGCGAGCAGTGCCTCCGTCTGGCGCTATTCTCAATAATTTTCCCGGCGTGAAGAACGCGATCTGCTTGCTGTCTGGTGACCAGAACGGATAGCTCGCTCCTTCTGTCCCCGCAAGCTGGTCAATTTTCTGCGACCCGATCGCATGCACAAAAAGCATGCTGCGTCCCGTCTTTTCATCTTGTGCCACAAACGCCAGCGTGCGGCCGTTTGGCGAGAGTGCGATGTCCCGCGCAGCTACCGGCAAGCTGACCGTGAAGTGCATCTCTTCGGCACTCGGCCTCGGACGCAACCATCCACCCACCGCAAATAGCAGAGCCAGTCCAGCCATCCACGGCAACGCTCGTCTGAATCTCGAACTCGACGAAGTCACAGGTGGGACTTTGCTCCCCGACACATCCGACCCCGACAACGCCTGCAACGCAAACCCCAGATCTCTCGCCGATTGAAACCGTTCTCCCGGATTTTTCTCCAGACAATGATTCACGATCCTCTGCAGCCCCGGCGATATCATCGCCGACGAACTCCCCGCCACCATCTCTGGCGGATCATCTTTCAAGATCGCCGTCATCGTCTCCGCGCCAGTGTCGCGCTGGAACGCTCGATTGCCGGTCAGCATCTCGTACAGCACCGCGCCGAAGCTGAAAATGTCGGAGCGATGATCAACCTTCTCGCCCCTCACCTGCTCCGGCGACATATATCCAACGCTGCCCATGACCGTTCCCGCCGACGTTCCCACCTCCGCCATCGACGGTGTAAATGTCGCTGCACTGTCACTCGCAGATGCAGACGCCGCCCGCACCTTCGCTAAGCCGAAGTCGAGGATCTTGATCTGATTGTCTGAATTGGTATTGATGAAAAGGTTTTCCGGCTTCAGATCGCGATGCACGATCCCATGCTCATGCGCCGTTGCCAAACCATTCGCGATGCCCAGCGCGTATTCGATCGCTTTCCGCTGCGGGATCGCACCTTGTTGCAGTCGCTGCCGCAGGGGCTGCCCATCCAGCAACTCAGTCACGATGTAGGAGATTCCGTCCTGCGTTCCCAGGTCGTATATAGAAAGGATATTAGGATGGTTGAGCGTGGCCACCGCGCGGGCTTCTTGTTCAAATCGCCGCAGCCGCTCCGGATCGCTCGCAAACGCAGCGGTTACAACTTTGACCGCAACATCGCGCCCCAACCGCGTGTCCTTTGCGCGATAGACTTCTCCCATGCCGCCCGCACCCACCGCAGCGACAACTTGATAAGGCCCGAGCTTCGTTCCCGGCGTCAATGACATCGCGGCTGGAATTATATCTGCTAATGAATTTGACGACCATGTTTGCAGCGCCAGAGGCGCGGCATATCTATAGCTCGAATCTCAAATGAAATGTCGAGCCCCGGAGGGGCGATACCGCTAATCCGTGCTCATCAATGAAATCCGTGGAAGCTTTTGCTTTTCCCCAAAAGCTTCGTGTTCTTTGTGAAACCTTTGTGCCCTTTGTGTTTTCAGGTTTGAGGCTTACGTCTAGCTGAATGCAGAACGGAAACACAAACCGAACTGATCCGTTCCATCCGTGAAATCCGTGGCAAGCTTTTGCTTTTCCCCAAAAGCTTCGTGTTCTTTGTGAAACCTTTGTGCCCTTCGTGTTTTCAGGTTTGAGGCTCGCGACTAACTAAGTGCAGAACAGAACACAAACCTGAATTGATCCGTGTAAATCCGTTCCATCCGTGAAATCCGTGGCAAGCTTTTGCATTTCCCCAAAAGCTTCGTGCCCTTTGTGAAACCTTTGTGCCCTTTGTGTTTTCAGGTTTGAGGCTCGCGTCTAACTGAATGCAGAACGGAAACACAAACCGAAGTGATCCGTGCCCATCCGTGAAATCCGTGGCAAGCTTTTGCTTTTGGTGGCTACGCCGCCGCCCTTTCCACCGGCTTCGGCGATACTTCATCCGGCAACTGCACGTAATGAGGAAAATTCCCGTACAGCTTTTCATTCGCTGGGCCCTGCGTCACGGCGAGCACAAGATAGCGTCCGCCAACGAAGCAGCCCTTCCACGATTGTCCCACTCCGCCGAATACTTCTTCGCGATCTCCACGTGAGCGCATCGTGTTCACTCCAACTTTGAACGCGCGCAACTCTTGCGTGA
>JAOAPH010000086.1 GCA_025462835.1 Candidatus Angelobacter sp.
CAAGTACGAAGAAGCAGCGCGCAAAGGCGCTGTTGGCGTGATCCTGATTCACAAGACGGACATGGCGAGCTACGGATGGGAAGTGGTCCGTAATTCTAATAGCGGCGAGAAATCATTTTTGCGTGCGGACCATCCGCAACTCGATGCTGCGTCATGGATCCAGCTTGATGTCGCACACGCTCTGGCGAAAACCAGCGGGATGGATCTCGACCAGATGCTGAAGTCGGCGCAATCGCGCGATTTTCGTCCAGTGGAGATGAATGCGAAGCTCAAGGCAACGCTGGTCAGCAAGATTCGTCCGATGCAGTCGAGCAACGTGATTGCCATGTTGCCGGGATCGGATTCGAAGCTAAGCTCAGAGGCTGTGATCTTTACGGCGCACTACGACCATCTGGGAATCCGGCCAGACCAGCCCGGAGACAACATATACAACGGCGCCGCCGACAACGCCACCGGATGCGGCATCCTGATGGAGATGGCGCGGGCGATCGCATCTGCGCCGCAGCATCCCAAGCGCTCGATGATCTTTGCATCGGTCACTGCTGAAGAGCAGGGCCTTCTTGGATCTGAATACCTGGGCAAGCATCCGCCGATTCCCGCGGGAAAGATCGTGCTCAACCTGAATTATGACGACCTGCCTCCGATCGGCGTTCCGGAAGAGATCGAGGTGGTCGGCGCAGAACGCACCACGTTCTATCCCACTGTGCAGGCGACAGCCAAGGCATTCGGAGTTGAGATCAAGCCGGATTCGCGTCCAGAGGCTGGACATTACTATCGGTCAGATCACTTCAGCATGGCCCGGGTAGGCGTTCCAGCTTTCTCAGTGAACGAAGGCGTGAAGTTCGAGGGACATCCAGCGGAGTGGGGCGTGCAACAAGCAGAGGATTACACCGCGCATCGCTATCATCAGCCTTCAGACGAGTACAAACCGGAGATGATCTTTACCGGAGATGCAAAGATGGCGCGGTTGGGCGGTGCATTGGGCTGGAAAGCGGCGAATGCATCCGTCATTCCCACTTGGCGCAGCGGGGACGAATTTGAAGCGGCGCGGAAGGCCAGTCTAGGGCAGTGACACTGCCGTATCTGTCGAGGCTTCCGTAGCGGACGGGAATCACAAGAGGCAATCAAACCAGCTATTTCTGCGGGTGATACCCTCGCGGAGTCATGGTATAGTCGGGCGTTCCAGAGTTCCACATTGGCCCTCGTTGCGGTCGGACCAATTGACTCTTCTCGATGGCATTTCCTTTCTTACAACGCGGAAATTTGGCGGACCACGCCAAGCAACTTCGCCTCGCGCAATACTCACCTGAAATCATTCTTGAAGGGCTGCTCACTGGAGTGGACAACGTCCGCACGGACGTTTATCTGAGCCCAAAGTTCGCAGAGGCTACGCGTCATCACGTTGCCAAGCTGCTGGCGAAGTACGGCAACGTTGAAGACTTCGTTGCAGAGGACGCATTTTCACGCGCTGTAGCAGGCGCGACCGCCGCAGTCCAGAGCAGGCAAGTCACGGGGAATTTTATCGGATCGCCGAAGACGCTTCCCGGACAACCGGCCGGGCCGCCGAAACCCGCGGAACCAGGTGACTTCAAGAAAGTAACCGTCGATCTGCACATTGTGGCGCTGAATCGCGCGAAGACAGACAACAGCGTCAGCATCGACCTGCTCACGAGACTCGCAGTGATAAAGCTGGTGCGCACAGAATTGACGGGACAATTTGCGCAACTGCTGGAACGCTGCCGGGTGAAACTGAAAAACTACGAGGGGCCACGCACCGTTAATCCGCAAAAAGGCATTGAGATGCGGGAGAGGTTCGCGAAACTACAAGTCACGAAGAAGACCATCCTGCGAAAGGCGGGACAGGACATCTTTGTCACTCTCCGCGAGATCGAAAAAGAGACGCTTACAAGAATGCGGCGCTCGCTTTTCGGCGATGCTGCCAGTTCGTCATACGACCTGTTTCTCAATCGCCTGCTCTTCACCGAAGATGGTCGCGACGATTTCCTGAATGCCGAACAGTACGTCATGTTGGGCAACTACGATCGCGATCCGGACAAATTTCAGACCATGCTGGAATACGCGATCGCGTATCTCAAGTCATTGAATCTGGTTGCCGCCGGGACATCGGACGAAGATAAGCAATTGGACGCCATGCTTAGCGTCCCGGAGAACGCGCAGGAACTCATGGCGGGCGGCACGCCTGATGACAACACGCCCAAGGGCAAGGCGCAGCGCGCGCTATTGAATGGATGGGTGGAGTTCCTTGAAAAAGAGAACGTGATGGACCACGTGGTGGCGTCGTATGAAGTGGTGCCGCTGCTGGCGCAGTATTCGCCGCCCATCAATCCGCAGCAGCTAAAGAACGCCATCATCTCCAAGACTGAGCGGAAGCGCGTGGAGACATTGCTCGACGAACACGGAAAGATTTCTCCGGACGGTTTGAATTCGGCCGTGAAGAAAGTGGAAGGCACCAAGGGCGTCGACCGCGCAAAAATCGCGGGCAGGTATCTGAGCGATTTCATCCGCTACCATCGCGATTTTCGCAGGTTTGAAGCGGTGCTTTCGGCGATGGATGGCATCAATGTCATCGGCGTCGCCAACGAGAAACTTCGCGAGCTTTCGGCGATCAACAACACGCTTTATGAATTCCTGCTGGCGGAAGAGCAGAAGCCGTCAGAAGGAAACGTCATTGATCACATCATCCTCAAGGCCGATATCCGCGACAGCACCACTCTGACGCGCACGTTGTATGAACGTGGACTGAATCCTGCGTCATACTTCAGCTTGAATTTTTTCGATCCCGTAAACAAGTTACTGCCGAAGTACGAGGCCACAAAAGTCTTCATCGAAGGCGATGCGCTCATTCTTGCCCTCTTTGAACGAGAAGGCGAGCAGGGATTCGGCGTGGGCAAGACCTGCATGCTTGCCAAAGAGATGGTGCAGATCGTCCGCGCTTACAACGAGCAATCGCAAAAATCCGGGTTGCCGACCTTGGAATTGGGACTGGGTATCTGCTTCCAGGAGTCCGCGCCCATGTACCTGATGGACGGCACCCACCGCATCATGATTTCCAAGGCGCTGAACGAGAGCGACCGTCTATCGGGATGCAGCAAAGGCGTGCGCAAGCTGATCAACGCGCAAACCAATCCGTTCAATGTTTACAGCTTCCAAACCGTGGATGACATGGACACCGGCGGGATTCCGGACGAATTCCTGGTGCGCTACAACATCGGCGGTATCCACATCAATGGCTTGGCATTCCAGAAGCTGCAAAAAGAGGTTTCGCTGAAGCTCCATGAAGTGCAGATGCAAACCGTTTGGGCCATGGAAAAAGTGAACCTCTACACCGGCGTGGTGCCAGTAGGACAAGGAATCTTTCACAAGATGATCGTCCGCGAAGGCACAATACCTTTCGTCGACTCCAAGACGTTCTCTTTCCAGCGATGGACGGAGCGGAAGTATTACGAAGTCTGCGTCAACGAAGCGCTGTACAAGCAGCTCGAGCACGAATTCCATAGCGCCTGATACGCTGCCTAAATCAAAACCCTGCTCTTCTGCTCTTGAACGGAATCTGCACCACGGCTTCCAAATCCACTGGCAAACCATTTTTCATCGCCGGGCGGAAATGCCAGCGCGTGAGAGCGATTCGCGCATTCTCGTCCAACTTCTCATGAAAACCCTGCAGCACGCGGACTTCGCCCACGGTGCCGTCGGCGTGAATGATGGCATACAAGATGACGGTGCCTTCCACATGGTCATTAATCAGGTCTGCCGGATACGCCGGGTCAACCTTGCTGGTCGCGACAGGAGTGGAGAGCTCACCTGGCTGTGGTGTCTGGTTGAGTTCTGCGAAACGGATGATCCAGCTGCCGCCTGCGGACGTCAGGTTGGGCATGTTCAGCGACATTGAGTAGTACTTCTTCCCGCCAAATATCTTGTCTTCAGGCTTGCGTTCTTCACTCGGCGGCGAATAGGGCGGAGTCTGTCTTCGCGTGATGTCTGCCAACGACACCGGCGAAGCAGCTGCGACCAATCTCTTCTTGTCTTCTGCTGGTTGCGTTTTCGGCGGCAAGACAGCGGGTCCGGCGACGACCGCAGTGGTGCCCGGCTTCAATCGTGGGCCGCCGATGGTGATCGCGATAGGAGCTCCAGTTGCCTTCGCTGAGTCACTGGAAACGCCGGCTGAATCGGCTCCAGGAATATCCGGAGTGCCCGCGGCTCCCACCTTGCCGGCGGGAGTTGCTGCGAAGATACCTGCGCGACTGGCGTCGGGTACTTTGATCTCCGCTGCCGGAGCAGCCGGGCGAACGTTCAATGCGATCAATTGTCCCGCAGCCTTGGGGCCACCGCTGAGACTTTGCACCGAAGGTGCCGGTGGTGGTGGCGCTTCCGGTTCTGCGGGCGCTGCCTTGGCAGCAGTCTGCTCCGGCAATGCCAGCTTCGGGGCTTCAACAACGGGATTGACCTGCGAATGAGCTATATCAATTTCATTCAGTTTCCGCTTTATCGCATCCGCTTCAACTGCCGGCTGAGCTACGATCGGCGTCGCCACGTCCGGGACTCTCGAATTCCGCTTGAGATCACGAAGATCGGCAGCGGGTTGAATGGGTGCGATAGCGAGAGTGGGAAGAGTGATCTGCGATTTCGCCAGCGAGATTGTGGGCGGTGCGGGCGCAGGAGCCGCGACCATAATGTTGGGCAGCGGCACGTCTTTGCGCAGGATGTCAGGATGCGGTGGGTTGATGATGGTCTGCGTGCTGTTGTCCGCGGCTGCCGGAACGGAAATGATCTCCTGTCGTGAATACTCGGGTTGGGCTTTGGATCCAAGTGGGCGTGCGATCTTTGGCTTCACAGCCGGAGCGGGCGCCGTGTCGATCGCGGGCAGCAGATCGTCCACCTTGTAGTAACTCAAGGTTGTATGCTGATAAGGATCTTCAACAACAAGCTGCGGACGAGCGAACCAAAATCGCCCGGTCGCAATAATGAACACGATGACCGCCGCATGTAGAAAGCCAGACTGACCAAAGTTGCGCCAAGGCATGGGACGCCGAACAAAAACGTCAGGCCAGAAATCGCCGGGTGGTGAAGTCAGAGCGATGGGCGGGGATGGCGGACGAAATAGATCAGCAATATTATCGAGGAATTGCGGCCACCAAGGCTGCCATTGCACCAGCAATCGGGAGAGCGCAGGAGGTTTGGCCTTTTCTAGGTAAGTTTCGGGCTGGGAAAATTTGGATGCCTGCTGCATACTTCAGGAGAGATGTTCGGTAGGGTGATTATAACTTGGTAAACGGGCATAAACGCCGCAAAGATATTACGGGAGCGATGGAAAGCCGCATGAGATCAGTCAAAACAGTTTTGATTTTCTTAGTATTCGCGGCGAGCTTGTCGCAAATTGCGGCGCAGCAGAAGACGACGCCGGTTGCGGCGACAGAGGATATCTCCGGGATGTACTCCTTCGAGCATGATGGAGAATTCGTCCAGATCACGATAGAGCCGGGAAAATCCGAGGACGCAGGCAAGCCGATCGTTGTAAGCGGCTTTATCTCGCGCTTTGGCGATCTCGACAGCGACAGGGGCACTTTTCTCGATCACTTTTTCAGCAAGGGTGCGTTACAAGACCATAAGCTGACGTTCACCACCAAGACTGTGCACGGTATCTGGTTTGAGTTTTCCGGAGCTGTGGAGCGCGGTGATGCAAAGACCCGCGCCAGTGAAGGCTATTTCGTTCTGAAGGGAACGCTGAAAGAGAACACCATCGCAGCGGATAAATCGGTCTCATCGAGATCGCGGGAGATGAGGATGAAGTCCTTTCCGAATCTCGACGATGATCAGGTGCAGAAATAAACTGACGCGCTTTTTAGTGCCCTTCGGCTTCCAGGAATCTTTCCACTTCTATTGCTGCCATGCAGCCGGTACCGGCGGCAGTGATTGCCTGTCGATAGCGCCGATCCTGCACATCGCCCGAAGCAAAGACACCCGGGATCTTCGTGAAGACGTAATTGTTGGTGATCAGATAGCCATCGGCGTCGGTATCGAGCTGACCGTTGACCCACTTTGCATTCGGCTCATGTCCAATGCCGAGAAACATGGCGCTGGTGGGAAAGTCATAGACCTTGTCCAGCTTGCAATCGCGCAGCTTGAGGCCGGTGACCTCGTGTTTTTCCGGTTCGTAGACATGTTCGACGATGGTATCGGGCAGGAAATGGATCTTGTCATTGGCGCGCGCGCGGTCGAGCATGATCTTCGACGCGCGGAAGACGTCTCTCCGATGAATGAGCGTGACCTTACTGGCGAAGCGCGTCAGGAAAAGCGCTTCTTCCATTGCGGAATCACCGCCACCGATAACCGTGATCTCTTTGTCGCGGAAGAAAAAGCCGTCGCAAGTGGCGCATGAGGAGACACCGTGTCCGATAAGCGCCTGTTCGCTGGGTAATCCCAGCCATCGCGCCGATGCTCCGCTGGCGATGATCAGCGTGCGCGTCTGAATCTTCTCTTTGCCCAAATCCAACGTGAACGGGCGATTGGTGAGATCGGCTTTAACGATGTGTCCGGTCTTAAACTCCGCGCCGAAGCGTGCCGCCTGCGCCTTCATGTTGGCGATGAGGTCCGGCCCTTGAATGCCCTCCGGCCAGCCGGGAAAATTCTCCACCAACGTGGTGAGCGAGAGTTGTCCACCCACCTCATGGCCCTCTATAACCAGTGGCTTGAGATTGGCGCGCGCTGCATAGAGCGCGGCGGTGAGTCCGGAGCATCCGGAGCCGACGATGACAGTTTCACGTACAAGGTTATTCATCTGTAGTTATTAGATTATTTCGGTGGAGGTAAGTTGCAATGATAACAAAGGCGCCAAAATGTAGCCGTATCACTGCTTTGGGACCACCGGCTGAGCCGGCTTGGCGTTCTTTGCCGTCTTTGTAGAAGGCGTCTTTGCCGCGACTGGCTTGGTCGAACTCTCTTTTTGCGTCGCGCTCAGCCACGCGAGTTCGCTGCCAAACATACCACTTAGTCCAAGGGATTTTCGGTATCCGGCCATCACTTTCGACGAATCACTGAAAATGCTCTCATAGCTGCTTTGGTCTGCGTTCTCGCACCTTGCGAGCGCGATGGACGGCTTTCCGAAGCGTTCCACCTTGACGTGCGATGCCGGAGTATCGGTCTGAAGGGCGGTGCCGGGTGGTGCTGCGGATGCGGAGATATTGTCCTCGATGGAGATGAGCAGCAGGTCCTTGGGATCCTTTGCTTTTAAGACCAGCACCTCCTGGGTCTCTTTGGGATCTGCACTGAGCGAGTACTGCACGACATTGAAAACTGCATCGCCGGTCAACTCTCGGCGCAAGCGAATGTAGCGCGCGGCATCGGCGCCAGGGACGCTGGTGCGTCCACGCGTGACTTCAAAATCCGGCGAGAACACCGCTTTTTTCGGGACCTTCTTGAGGGCATCAGCAATCTCTTTTTTTTCCGCATCTGAAGGCGCACATACATTCAGGATATTGACCTTAACCGGCGGGGTTTGTGCGACAGGTTTAGGTTCAGTCTGCGCGGGCGCAGCCGGGGCGGGAACCTCCTGCGCGAATGCCGGCGTGAGTAGAAAAACCATCGCAAATCCGACGATGTACTTGGTCTTAAACATTCGTGAAATTGTAACAGCGCACGTGCCGTGGCCACCGGTTTAATCGCTCGTCCCGCTGCTACAATCTGTTTATGGCAAACCTGACGCTGGTTTACGGAATGCGATTATTACCCGCTGAGGACATCATCGAAGTGGGTGAGGCCCCAGTGAAATTGCGCAACGGCAACACCGCGCACGTGACCATGCATGTTCTGGAGGGCAGCAAGAAGCAGATTGAGGCGCAATTGAAGCAGAGTCTCGATGCGTTTTTCGAACTCTATCCCGAAATTTAACCGAGGCTTGGTTACGCTGCTTTTTCGCCCATCATGAGGCGCAACTGGCCTACCAATCGCCTCATCTCCACGGGTTTGAACAGGACAGGAATCCCCTGATTCTCAAGCGAGTCCACAACCTCCGGTTCGGCGTAGCCAGTCAGCAACAGGCAAGCGATTTCCGGTTGCGCTTCCCGCGCCTTCTTGATGACATCGACTCCGGAGACGCCGCCCTTCAGCGCCAAGTCTGCAATGATCGCTTCCACCCGCTGCGACTTCAGCACTGCCAAAGCTTCTTCCAGGGAACCTGCTTCAGACGCGCGATAACCGAAGTGCTCAAGGATAGCCTTCAACGTGTAAACCACCGTGGGCTCATCGTCGACGATCAAGATGTGACTGCATTCGTGAGTCATGGCTAGCTTCCTGCTCGACCACGGGAAGGAATTTTACCGCTGCTCGGTTCGATCAACTCGGCAATTCGAGCTTTGCACAACATTCCTGGGCGTGGTATAAGGCTCCTCACCTAGGTCGTGAGTATTAAGATTCCAATCCGCGGTTCTTTGCTGCTTGCTCTAATGGCTTGCGGTGCAAGTTTCTGCTTCGCGATCCAGCAACCCGATCCAGCTCAGCCTGTTCTTCCCGCGAACTCAGCATTTTCTCTTGAGGAACTTTCGCAGCGGGCGGGCATCGTCTTCGCGGGAACGGTGGTGAAGATCGAAATGCCTACAGAATCGTCTGCTGAATCTACGCGGCTGGTGCACATCACCTTCCGGGTGGACGATGGCATTCTCAATGCAACCTCCGGCGATTCGATAACGATTAGCGAGTGGGCAGGTTTGTGGCGGCAGGGTGCTGGACAGAGGTATCGCCAGGGGGAAAGGCTGCTGATGTTTTATTACCGTCCAAGCCCATCCGGTGCCACCAGTCCCGTTGGAGGCTCTGCGGGACGATTCGCTATATCGGCGCGCGACCAGATTCATCTCACAGCGGAGCACAAGCAGCTTCTCTTCCGGTCTGCCCGGCTACGAGGATTCGAGCAGGCACTCAACACGGATCCAGCCAATAAACAAAACCCCGTATCGTACGCCACTGTTGCCCGCGCCCTGCGGCTCATAGTGGCGCA
>JAOAPH010000096.1 GCA_025462835.1 Candidatus Angelobacter sp.
GACGAAGCCGGTCACGCTACTTTATTCGGGCAAAGAAGCCAGCCATACGCCGGCGGCGATGCTGAAAGAGTTGCTGGAAGGCGGGCGCAAGCCGCCGAACGGCAGTGGACCAGGCCGCGCTATTGCGGGGAGCGGGCAATTGCGGGCGATAAGGAAAGCAAAGTGATCCTGCGCAGCCTGCAAGTCAATCAGAACGTAAATTCAGCTGGTGATCAGGTACCCGCGTGGGAGGCCATTGAGCATTCACAGCGGCAAATGATGGGCGCGAAGGAATGCTGGCTCATCACGCAACCGGCACACGCGGCGCTGTCGGCGGAGATCGCCCTGAAACTGAAGCCGGAAATATTCGGTGCGATGGATGATGCCACCATCCGCGCTATTGCTCTGCACGACTCGGGATGGAGCGCCTCTGATGCGAATGCGATTCAGGCTTCGCGTTCGACTGGCGGCAAGAAGTCGGCTGGCAGCAAATCGCCCGGCCAGATACTGCCCTTCATCGCCGTCGATCCGAGGGAAAGCCTTGCTGCCTGCGCTGCGTCGATCGAGATGGCTGAAAAAGTAAGTGCATTGGGCGGCTTTCTGGTCAGCGAACATTTTCGCAACATCGCAATGGCCAATCACGACAAGGCTCCGGCATTGATCAGCAAGTTTGTCGCAAGTGAGGAACTGCGGCAGAAGAAACTGCGCCCGAAGATATCTTTGCCGGATGCGGAGATCCAGCGACTGGTTGAAGGCCTCAGGTTTTGTGACCTGCTCTCCCTGTATCTGTGCAGCGGAGCGTCAGAGAGCATCGAGTTTCCGCAGAAGACAGGCGGTAAGAACATCGTGCTGGAGCGCACGGGCAACGATCAGTGCTCGATGAGTCCGTTTCCTTTTGCTACAGACGAGATATTCGGGGTCTCTGCTCTCAGGCATCCGAAATTGAAGGAGCAATCTAGCTCCAGGTTCTTCCTTAAAGTGTCCGAGTGAGATCCCAAAAAGGGACAGTAACCCCCATTTTGTTACTTGGGAACAGTACTGAACGTTTGTTGTTGCAGTTTTTGATGTACTCGTGATGGAATGAAGAACCTCTCCTAGAAAGCTGTAGCGTATCCACCGCTACTCTTAACCAATGCAAGGCATACGACGTCAAATTCCGGCAAAGTTCCTTCAGGAATATCTGGAGACGATGGTAAGCGCGCAATCGTTCCAGGTGTCGAACACTCGACATTGGACGTTGATCCAATGCTATGCGGAATTGCAGTTTAAGTTGAATGGGGGAGGAAAGTGTCCCATGTGCAGGGCGCACGTCCGCCATGTGGTGCCCGTTCGCGCTGAACGCCCCGATGGAACAGTGCAGGAATTCGAATGCCTGTGCACCCGATGCTTTGAAGGCGAACGCGCCACCTCGAAAGTGATCACGTTGCATCTTGGTGAGGCGTCCGTGGACCAATATCCGCGCACATACGGGGCCAAGACGAGCCAGGTGGAGTCGCCATCCTCGACGACGGTTGCTGCGCCCCAGAAGCCCTAGTTGCGCTTTGCCCTACGAACCGGCGCCGCCCGGCCCTGAACAGCAGAATCATCGACAATCGCCTCGACAATCTGGTCCATGACCTTCGTCGCACCCTTGCTGGTGAGTTTGTGGTTATTGCAGATTATGGAAAATGCCAGCGGCTCATCGCGGGCGGTTTCTGCGTATCCCGATAAAGCATTGATATGTCCTAGCGTGCCCGTCTTGCCCCAGACATGGCCCTGGGCAAATGAGCCCTTCATGCGATTGGCCAGGGAACCATCCTCACCGGCGACTGGTAGGGTGCTGCGGAAGGCCACTCGCCAGCTGGCGGCGGTGTGGGGAGAGTCCGCAAATTGGAGCAACTTCACGATCGCGCGAGGAGTAACGAGGTTCTCCCTTGAAAGGCCGGAGCCGTCATAGAATACGTATTCCTCGGGCGCGATTCCCGCCGAAGCAAGTACCCGCTTGAGCACCTCAAGAGAGGCGTCAAGAGTGGGTGCTACGCCCTTTTCGTGTCCCAAAAGTCGCAAGGTCAGCTCTGCGTGAAGATTTTGGCTGACCTTGTTGATGACGCGCAAATCGTCAGACAACGGTCCCGAATCCCTGCTAGCAAGAACGGTGCGTTGCGGCTCAATCGGCTTTGGAAGGATTGGGAGGTCAGGGCCGCCTCCTTTTGAGGCCGGCTCAGAATCCGGAGTACTTCCTTTGGGCAGAACCGCAGTGACGACAGGACTTGCAAGGCTGGCAAGATAAAAATGGTTGACGCGTTGCTTGCCGCTGATGGTCACACCGCGTTTTTCCAACATGCTGCGGAAGACCTGCGCGGCAAAGTCCGCCGGATCGTCAATCGCCAGGGCTTCAGAGTTCCCTGTGTCATCAAGCGGAACGGTGCCCCAGAGCATCAATTTGTGCGACCCCACCTGACGATCCATCGAAATTTTTCGCGGGCCCGAGCCAGCGGCCACGGTGGTGATACGGTTGTCCACCTCGTAGTAGGTGGAATCGGGATCGAACTTGATCAAAGCGCGATCGCCAATAGTGCTGCCGGGCAAGACGTTGATGAAGATCACATTGTCATTCAACGTCAGTGCGGAGACAGGTGCGCCGTCCTCCCACATGAGGTCGTCCTGTGACCAGCCTTCGCCATAGCGTTCGAAGGCGTAGAAGGTGTCATCGCCAACGATATCGCCGTCCACCGTTTTGAGCCCTTTTTGCACGACCTGGTCGGCCAGGTCTTCCAGCATCTTCAGCGGTGGCGTGGTTCGCTCGGTCTTGCGGGTATAAGGGAGCACGCGTCCGGAAAGATTGGGATCGCCTCGTCCGACGAGGATGAGGTCGCCAGCCAGCCGTCCATTTTTGTCGATGGCAGCAGAGGTTTCAACCGTAGTGTGATAGCGGTAGTCCGGGCCCAGCGTAGCCAGCGCAGCAGCCGTGGTGAAAAGTTTTGTGTTTGAAGCTGGAGTGAATAGCTTGTCGGCATTTTGTTCGTAGATCGTCTGCCCGGTCGCGAGCGAGACCACATTGATCCCCCAGAATCCGCGAGCGGCATCGGGATCAGACAGGAGTTCGTCGATTTTTTTTGCGACCTTCTTGTAATGCGCTTTGCGTTGCGCACTGGTAAGCGGCTTTTGCGGCCTTGCGGACGAAATCGATTTCAGAGCAGCCGGCGGCGAAGCTTGAGACCATGAAGGCGTGCATATGAGGCATGAAAGGAGCGAAGCAAGTAGTGAAATCCGAAAAAATGCGACCGGTGTACGCGGCATATTGGAGATGATAATCCAGACACTTGTTTGCGGCAATCGGGCCTGAAACCTACCTCAGACGGGTATAGTTGTTCAGGAAAATGACAAGGATTCGTCCAGAGTTCCAATGGCAGCTTAAGACACGCACACTCGCGCTCGGTGAGCGCACGCTGGTCATGGGCGTTGTTAATGTGACACCGGATTCGTTTTCCGATGGCGGCCAATTTCTATCGCAGGAAAAGGCGATTGAACACGCTTTGCGATTGCTTGGCGAGGGCGCTGACATTATCGACGTGGGCGGTGAATCGACACGTCCGGGACAAAAGGAGCCCGTGACCGCGGAGATGGAGTTGGAGCGCGTGCTGCCGGTAATCGAGGCTGTCCTCAAGGAGGCTCCCCGGGCCGTGATCTCTGTCGATACCTACAAATCAGAAGTGGCCCGAGCGGCGGTGGCGGCGGGAGCTGAGATCGTGAACGACGTCTCCGGGCTGCGCTGGAATGCTGCCATGGCCAGCACCATCGCCCGCTTGAAGTGTGGCGTGGCCCTGATGCATATGAGAGGCCGTCCAGAGGGATGGCGGAACCTGCCGCCGCTTACCGATGCTGTAGCGCTTGTAAAGAAAGAATTAGGCGAGATCGCTGAATCGGCGATGACGGCGGGAATTGCGCGAGAGCGCATCATGCTCGATCCCGGTTTCGGGTTCGGCAAGAACTACGACGAAAATTATCCACTGCTGGCGCAGTTCGACGAACTGCATGAACTTGGATTTCCGCTGCTTTCGGGCACGTCGAGGAAATCGTTTATTGGAAAAACAATTTCCGGCGACGGCCAGCGCGTTTCGCCAGAGGGCCGTTTGCACGGGAGTCTAGCGACACTCACAGCTTCCATACTCAAGGGCGCGCACGTAGTTCGCGTTCACGACGTTAAGCCTGCTGTTGAGGCGGCGAGAGTCGCGGACGCAATATTGGCTGCTACTACTTAGACCTATTTACTGCTGACCGGTTCGCTGATGCAATAGTGCAGCGTTGTCACTTGCGGCTTGGCGTCGCCGGAAAACTGGATAATCGTCAGGCGGTCGTATTCGGAGTCAGACATAGACGCAGCAGGAGCTTGTCCCGGTTTTGTCTCGCCTGTGAGTGACTGCACGATCTGCGGGACGGTGTTGCTGTGCCCAACGATCAACACGTTCCCGGTCACAGCGGCTTTCTTTGCCAACGTGGCGGTTTGAACGACATCAGCGGCTGGGACCACGGTCGCTGTCACTCCGGCCTGCTTCATCTCGGGTTCGGCGGTCTGTTGCGTGCGCTTGAACTCAGTGACAAATCCGGACTTGATCTGCGCATCGCGCAGTGTCATCGCCAGGCAGTCGGCGCGCTTGAATCCAGCATCGCTCAGAGCCGTGTCGCGCTCGGTGGAAGCCCTTTCTGCATGGCGCACAATGAAAATCGACTGCGCATGCGCAGCGATGGCAGACAGCAAGAACACGATCACCAATCTCTTCATTGGGTGGCCTTTCCGAACGACTACGGTTTTTGATTCTACTCTCGGCGGCCATCATGCTTGTGCATGCGTGAGGAGGGACGCGCTCGAGGATGCAAAAATATTGAAAACATAGAGTGCAATCTGAAAATCAGGGGTTGAAGTTATCTAAAAGCGCTTCCTGAGAGTGAATCTGTGAAATACAAACGCCTACCCGTCCTCGTCTTTTTTCTTTCCACCATTCCGCTGTGGAGCCAAGAACAGCCGACATTTTCTTCGCAGGTGAAGGTGGTGAATGTGCCGGCAACAGTTCAGGAGAAGAAGGGAGTAACTGTTCGCAATCTGACCAAGGACGATTTCGTCCTGGAAGAGGATGGGCATCCGCAGACGATCCGCTATTTCACGCGTGAGAGCGATCTGCCGCTCACGCTGGGACTGCTTGTGGATACAAGCATGAGCCAGCGAGGTGTTCTTGAGCAGGAACGCACTGCAAGCCACAGCTTCCTCAACAACATGATGCGCCCGGAGAAGGACACGGCATTCATCATCCACTTCGATAAGGAAGTCGAGCTTCTTCAAGACGTCACTTCTTCACGCGACAAATTGGAAACGGCGTTGGAAAAACTTGAGGTGCCGGACCGAGATACCGGTGGCGGAGGTCGCGGCGGCCCGGGCGGCGGTGGTATGGGACGTAGAGGTGGTGGGGGCGGTGGCGGGACCATGCTCTACGACTCCGTTTTTCTTGCTGCGGACGAGGTCATGAAAAAACAGCAGGGCAGGAAAGCGTTGATCATTCTGACCGACGGCGTTGATGAAGGCAGTAAGCTTTCGCTGGAGAAAGCGGTTGAAGCAGCGCAGCGCGGCGACACAGTGGTCTATTCCATCCTATTCGCTGACAAGGACGCGTATGGAGGTGGCGGCGGGTTTGGCGGACTCGGTGGAGGGATGGGCGGCGGCGGGATGGGCCGAGGAGGTGGGGGCGGAGGAATGGGCGGCGGCGGAATGGGTCGTCGAGGAGGCGGTGGAGGCGGCGGGCAGCAATCGCCGCGGGAGCCACGCCCGAACGGAAAGAAAGTGATGGAACGGATATCGAATGAGACCGGTGGCAGCATGTTTGAAGTCTCAAAGAAGCTGCCGCTGGAGCAGATATATGCGCGGATAGAAGAAGAACTGCGCAGCCAATATAGCCTGGGCTTCACGCCAGACAAAGCCGATGCGACAGCTGGGTATCACAAGATCCATCTCACGACGAAGCAGAAAGGCCTGACCGTGCGGACGAGAGACGGATACTACGCAGACTAGTCAATTTAGATAGCTGACGGCGTTTCAGCGGCGTTGTTTGAGCATCCCGAGGATTTCCTGGAGTCCGGCGCGGACCTGTTTCAGTCCGTTCGTTTTTGAGGGCACGACAAAGGGAAGCGCGGTCTGCGACTTCGACGGCTTCGATTCCATCTTCAGATGCTGGCGAGCGCCGGCAATTGTGAATCCCTCTTCGTATAGAAGCTTCTTGATGCGGACGAGGTGTTCGACATCGCGCTGTCGATAGAGCCGTTGTCCCTTGCTGCTCTTCTTGGGACTGAGCTGCGAAAATTCCGTCTCCCAGAAGCGCAGCACATACGCGGGCAAACTGCACAGCTTAGCGACTTCGCCAATACGAAAATAGAGCTTGTCAGGAATGACGATGTCATCTGCCCTGCCGTTTTTCGCTGGTTTTGTTTTGGCCTTCATATTTGCTTGTGCGCACATGCAAAAGTTGGATGCAGAAGACGGAGTCGAGTAGCGAGATACTACGGCGGCGGAGCGGCGTCGTCAATAGGGGAAGCGGCTCCGCGGCTGACAACTTCGAGCCTTAAGCGTTCACAGCAAAACAAAAGGCCTTCGCGTTAGCGAAGACCTTTGGAACTGAGGGCTCCCTTGAAGAGGCCTCAAACTAGAACTACTTCTTTTTCTTGGCGGATTTCTTTGCTGCCTTTTTCTTCGTTGCCATGTGAGTGAATCCTCCAGTTTAGATTTAGTTGCCGAGGCCCAGTTGCTTGAGTGCCGCTATAAGCAGTACCCAAGAGAACTCTAGTACTAGATATTGCGGCTCTTCTGAATTCATGTCAAGAAGTATTCACACTATTCCAATTATTTCTTAGGTTCACCATTTCCGGTGCAGTGGCTCGTTCGGAGCTTTGACGTAAACTTCTTCACGAACCACATGACTCGCGATCCCATCGAACTTGAGATTTTCAAAAACATTTTCCACTCCATAGCCGAAGAGATGGGAGCAGCGCTGCGCCGCACCGCGTTCTCGCCCAACATCAAGGAGCGTCGCGATTATTCTTGCGCAGTCTTCGATGCGGCGGGCGAAGTGGTTGCGATGGGCGACCACATGCCCGTTCATCTCGGCTCCATGCCAATGTCTGTGCGGGCGGCGATCGACGATCTGCAACTGGGGCCCGGTGATGTCGCCATCCTCAACGATCCCTTCCGAGGCGGCACGCACTTGCCGGACATCACGCTAGTGGCGCCGGTGTTCCTAACGAAAAAGAAAAGCCGCAAGAGCGCGCCAGATTTTTATGTCGCCTCGCGGGCACATCATGCGGATGTCGGCGGAACCTATCCGGGATCGATGGGCCTGTGCACTGAGATCTACCAAGAGGGCGTGCGCATTCCGCCAATCAAGCTGATTGTAAATGGCGAGATGCAGCGCGAGGTGCTCGCGCTGTTGCTAAACAATGTGCGAACACCACAGGAGCGCGAAGGCGATCTCGGCGCGCAGATCGCTGCCTGCCACACAGGAGCAACGCGCTTGCAGCAGGTGGCGTCGCGATATGGGGTAGCGCGAATGGCGGCGGCCATGCGTGAGCTGCATTCCTATTCGGAGAGGATGATGCGTGCGTTCCTGGCGCAGATCCCGGCTGGCACATACATTGCGGAAGATTTCCTGGACGATGATGGTGTAAGTGACGAGCCGGTGCGCATTGCGGTGAAGATCGCGCTTCACTCTGGGAAGAAAAACTCAGAACAGGTGACGGTTGATTTCACCGGCAGCAGTCCGCAGGTGCGTGGAAGCATCAACGCGGTGGAAGCCATCACCTACTCGGCGTGCTTTTATGTTTTCCGCTGTCTGCTGGCGGAAGATGTTCCGGCAACGGCAGGACTGATGCGTCCGGTGAGAATGGTGTCGCCGTCTGGGAGTGTGGTGAATGCACAGCCTCCGGCGGCGGTTGCGGGCGGAAATGTCGAGACATCGCAACGGATTGTCGATGTTTTATTGCGGGCACTGGCGCAGGCGATACCTAATCGCATCCCGGCTGCATCTTCGGGGACGATGAACAATCTGACGATCGGCGGGATGGACGGTCGCAACCCCTCCGACGTGCATCCGTTTGCGTATTACGAAACGGTAGCCGGGGGAATGGGCGCGAGACCGAGCAAGGACGGTGTCCCTGCCGTGCACACGCACATGACAAATTCATTGAACACTCCAGTCGAAGCGCTGGAGCATGCCTATCCCATTCGCGTGACGGAGTATTCGATCCGCGAGCAAAGCGGCGGCGCAGGAAAGTATCGCGGCGGCGACGGAATCGTGCGTGAGGTCGAGTTGCTTTCCGATGCGCAGGTTACATTGCTTGCGGATCGTCGCAAGCGCGGGCCTTACGGATTGAATGGCGGCGAGGATGGCGCGCTAGGGAAAACGGAAGTCCTGCACGCGGATGGAACGCGCCGAGCGCTTCCGGGAAAGTGCAGCGTGCAATTGAAGAAGGGCGACAAAGTAAGGATATCGACATCAGGAGGTGGGGGATGGGGGAAGAGATGATCGCCAAGAATTATCTTGAAGACTCAATCAAGATGTTCCGGCAGTACAAGAAGCTGGCAGAGAAGGCCATTGCGCAATTGCCAGATCCCGACCGGGATCTTTTCTTTACGCCGGATAAAGAGTCCAACAGCATCGCAATAACGATGAAACACATGGCGGGCAATATGCGCTCGCGATGGAGAGACTTTCTGACATCTGACGGCGAGAAGCCAGACCGCAATCGCGACAGCGAGTTCGAGATCGCAACCGAGGAAAACCGCGAAACCATCCTGCGTATTTGGGAAGAAGGATGGGCTTGCGTCTTCAATGCGCTCGATCCGCTGAAGCCCGAAGATCTTTCCCGAACTGTGCTGATCCGGCACGAGCCGCATACGGTGCTTCAAGCAATAAACCGGCAATTGGCGCACTATCCCTACCACATTGGACAGATTGTCTATTTGGCTCGGCATATCGCTGAGAAAAATTGGACGTCGTTGAGTGTGCCTCGCGGACAGTCAGATGCATTCAACGCGAAGATGGTGGAAAAGCATAAGAAGTAACTCGAAGGCCACAAGCGAAGTCACCGCGACATCTGCGATAGAATAGAAGGTTTTCTGCTGCAATCCTAAGCTTCACATACTCCAGCGGAACCCAAAGGAATCATTCATCCAATGTCATCAAAGACCATGCTGGCTGTAGTGAAGCCGGAAGCGAAAAGCGGCGCCGACATCCGACAGGTGCCCGTCCCCACATACGGCGATAATGATGTGTTAGTGAAAGTGAAAGTCGCAGCCGTGTGCGGCACTGATCTGCACATATACGATTGGGACCAGTGGGCGCAGAACCGAATCAAGCCTCCGCTGGTGCCGGGACACGAATTCTGCGGGAACGTGGCAGCGGTTGGAAAGAACGTTACCTCGGTGAAAGAGGGCGATTTCGTTTCCGCCGAGATGCATGTCGCGTGCGGTAAATGTTTTCAATGCCGGACGGGTGATGCGCATGTCTGCCAGTTCGTGAAGATCATTGGCATCGATTCCGACGGGGCATTTGCCGAGTATGTCGTGATTCCGGAATCCAACATCTGGAAGATCGATCCATCGATTCCTGCTGATTACGCTGCAGTGCTCGACCCGCTGGGCAATGCTGTGCACACGGTGCTTGCGGGCGATATTGTGGGTTGCAGTATCGCGATCATCGGATGCGGACCGATCGGACTGTTTGCGATCGCAGTAGCGCGAGCCGTGGGCGCATCGACAGTATTCGCCATCGAACTGAATGAACATCGGCGCAAGCTGGCGAAAGCGATGAAGGCGGATTTCGTGCTCGATCCCGCAAAGGACGACGTGAAGAAGATTGTCCAGGAGAACACGAACGGCGGCGGCGTGGATGT
>JAOAPH010000111.1 GCA_025462835.1 Candidatus Angelobacter sp.
CGCAGACGATTGAGATCTTCTGCGCGCGCCAGCACTTTGACTACACCAACAAGAGCCAGGTGCGCGAGATCGCGAACTGGTTCAAGTCGAACGGTGTCCCTGTGAATTCGCTGCATTCGCCCATGTACAGCGACACGGACTGGGGGCATGACGGCTCCCATTCAGTGAACATTGCTGACCCAGACAAACGTCGTCGCATCGAGTCGACAGACGAGATCAAGCGCGCGCTCGAAGTCGCAGAGGTTTTGCCATTCCGTTTCCTGGTGCAACACATCGGAGATGCGGGAGAGAGTTACGACGAAAAGAAATTCGATGCTGCCATGAGCACCGTCGAACATCTGCGCGCGTTCGCTAAGCCGCTCGGGGTAACGATGCTGGTGGAGAATATCCCCAACGAACTTTCGACTCCGGAAAAGCTGGTGGAAATGATCCGCACGTCACACTTCGATGACGTAGGCGTATGTTTTGATTTTGGCCATGCGCATATCGCAAGCGCCGTCGCTCCGGATTTTGAGATCGTGCGCGATTACGTGCGCTCGACGCACGTTCACGACAATGACCGCTACAACGATTCTCATCTGTGGCCGGGAGAAGGCACTATCGACTGGAAACTCGCCATGCAAGTCCTCAACACCGCTCCCCACGTTCCCCCGTTGCTGATGGAGATCAATGGGAATGATGAGAAGGACGTGGCGGGAGCGATGCAAAAGGCATTTAGAAACTTGGGGCAAGAACTTTAAAAGATATGCATACCATCACAGAAGCACCGGTAACCACAATCAGCGACATCGGCAAACATGAGGGTCAGTCCGTCACCATCCGCGGATGGCTCTATAACCTTCGCGAGAGCGGGAAATTGCTGTTCCCGATATTTCGCGACGGCACGGGATTCATCCAGGGCGTGATTGCAAAGGCTACGGCCTCGCCCGAGATGTTTGAGACGGTAAAGAACCTGACGCAGGAATCCAGCGTCATCGTGCAAGGCTCGGTACGTGCAGACAAGCGTGCCAAGGGCGGGTACGAACTCGATGTGCAGGATGTGAAAGTAATCTCCCGCGTTCCCGAATCGGATCCGTATCCGATCTCGCTCAAGGAACATGGTATCGAGTTCCTGATGGAGAAACGGCACCTATGGGTGCGGACGCCGCGGCAAGTTGCTATTCTGCGGCTTCGCGCGGAGATCATCAAAGCCGCAAGAGACTTTTTTGACGATCGCGGATTCACGCTGACGGACCCGCCGATCCTTACTCCTGCCGCATGCGAAGGCACATCCACCCTCTTCGAAGTGGATTACTTCGACGATTCCGCATACCTGACGCAATCGGGACAGCTCTACATAGAAGCCACTGCAATGGCTCTGGGCAAGGTCTATTCGTTCGGCCCGACATTCCGCGCGGAGAAATCGAAGACGCGCCGTCATCTCACGGAATTCTGGATGGTAGAGCCTGAGGTCGCATACGCCGAATTGAATGACGTAATGGAACTCGCGGAGAACTTTATCAGCTTCATCGTGCAGCGATGTTTGGAACGTCGTCGGCCGGAATTAGAAACGATAGGACGCGACGTCTCGAAGCTAGAGAAAGTTATTGCTCCGTTCCCCCACGTCAGCTATGACGAGGCGGTCCAGATCTTGCAGGAAGGACACGCCAAAGGTGCGCTTGAGAATAGGTTCGAATGGGGCGGCGATTTTGGTTCGCCGGATGAGACTTACATCTCGTCGCAATTCGACAAGCCGGTGATGATTCACCGCTACCCGTCCGCGATCAAAGCGTTTTACATGGAGCCTGATCCGCAGCGTCCCGAACTGGCCTTGTGCGTGGATGTGCTGGCGCCCGAAGGATACGGCGAGATCATCGGTGGTTCGCAACGCATGGGATCTTACGATGCGCTGTTGAAGCGCATCAAGGAGCACGAACTTCCGGAAGAGGCATTCCAATGGTACTTGGACCTGCGCAAATTCGGCGGAGTGCCGCATGCTGGCTTTGGTATGGGCATTGAGCGTGCCGTGGCGTGGATATGCGCCTTGGAGCATGTGCGGGAGACGATCCCGTTCCCCCGCATGTTGAACAAGATTTATCCGTAACCCCCAATGGGATGCGGCTTCTCAGAAGCAAAGAGCAACTAAGAATGTATGGAAGCGTAAGAGATTTTTATGGAAAACCAAACAGATGCAAAGATTGAGTTGAGAGCCAAGCAGGTTGAAACAGACGCCGCGATAACCAAAGGAAATGCAGTTGTGACGACTGATGTCCCTGCCCAAGTGCAGAAGAAGCGCGCCACGGACAGGCCGGCAATCGCCAGCATTGCTGCTAAAAAGATTCGCGTGATCGGTGTTCCGCTGGACTTGGGACAATCGCGTCGCGGAGTGGACATGGGACCCTCTGCGGTTCGTGTGGCCGGCCTGGAAGCGCGGTTAGAAGCACTGGGCCATATTGTGGAGGACGGCGGCAACATCACAGTCGCGCTGGCGGAGACGAAGAAAGCCGGCGATCCTAGCGCTAAATACCTGAAAGAGATCACCGCTACCTGTACCAAACATGCCGAACAAATCGTAAAGACACTGGAGGCGGGAGTTGTGCCGCTGGTCCTGGGCGGAGATCATTCGGTCGCAGCGGGAACAGTTTCCGGTGTTGCCGAGTTTTATCGTCGCCAGGAAAAGAAGATTGGGTTGATCTGGATCGATGCGCACAGCGACATCAACACTCCTGAAACTTCACCAAGCGGCAACGTTCACGGAATGCCATTGGCCGCCATCATGGGACTGGGGCCAGCGGAATTAGGCAACATCTTCAATTTCTCGCCGAAGGTGTTGCCGGAGAACACGGTCATCATCGGTGTGAGGGACATTGACCAGACGGAAAAAGAAAATATCCGTCGTGCCGGGATCACCGAGGTTTACACGATGCGTGATATCGACGAGCGCGGTATGCGCACCGTGATTGAAGAGGCGCTACGCACGGCTGGCCGCGGCACCGCCGGATATCACGTCTCGCTGGACATGGATTGGATCGATCCTGAAGACGCTCCGGGAGTAGGCACTCCTGTCCGCGGCGGCGCAACGTATCGTGAAGCACACTTGGCCATGGAAATCATCGCCGATCACGGTCGCATGACCAGCTTTGAGATTGTGGAAGTGAATCCGGTGATCGATGAACACAACCGCACTGCGGACCTGGCGGTTGAGTTGGCGATGTCAGCTTTTGGGAAGAAGATACTGTAGGCGCCTGAAGCGGATTCGCCGGATCAGTTAGTCAGTTGCAGAATCGCGCCATACAGTTGATCCACTACTTTGGCCATCCGTTTGTAATCGAGCGTCTCTGGTAAATCAGTTGGATGATGGTAGTTCCGATTACGGTAGAAGGCAGTGTCCGTGACCATGACTGCAGGATACTCTTGCTCCCAATAGCTCGCATGGTCCGAGAAGTCGATGCCTGGAACTATTGAGGGCGCGTTGGTGGACCATACTGGCAAGTCACCAGCTTGTACCATGGCTTTCTTAACTCTTCGAACCAGCCCGATCTCCTGAAGTGATCCAACCACGGCGATGTAGTTTCCCGCATCTGGATAGATCAACCCCATTCCCGGCATCGGGTAATGCTGGCTTCCAGGCCGATCAGAAAAATATCCAATCATTTCCAGACTGATCATCGCTCTGACTTTGGCACCCTCTGCCTTCAATTTAGCGGCATGAACCATGCTGCCCATGTGTTCGGTCCGAAAAAAAGGCGGCTCTTCCAAGGTATATGCCACGAGCTCTACTCGCATCGGAAGGCGGGCGGAGCTGAGCAATCGTGCCAATTCGATCAAGCCTGCCACACCGCTGGCGTTGTCATCGGCACCCGGCATACCGCCATAGGTATCGTAATGTGCCCCGACCACAATTCTTTCTGCGCTATCTGGCCCGAAAACAGCGATGATATTTTTGAGAGACTGGCCGTCGACTTCGTAGACCTGTTCGGAAACGGAAGCCCCGGTAGCCGCAAATTCTTCTCGGATGAAGTCTGCAGCCTTGTTCAAGTTTTCCAACCGAGGATAGCTGCGGGGCGAAGTTGAGCTTGCGAGCGTTCGCACGTAAGTCCGTAAATGTTCGGGGTCGGAGAGTGCCGCTCGGGCGAGAGCATCCTTCACGAATATGGGTTGGGTGGTCAGCAGCGCCAGAACGCCACAAATCAAGAATATTGGAGCAAAGCCAAGTGCAAAGATTTTCAAAGCCCTCATAAATACAATTCGCCCTCTCCAAGTTCTTGACTCACTTCTCAAACTGCGGCTTCTCTCCGAACTTTCCTGCCAGCGCCGTCATGTATTGTTCAATGCTTTTGGTGTGTCCCATGATGAAGCGGGAGACGAACCGGAAGAATGGATTCGGCACCTCGCCGCGCTCAGTGATCTCGAGGATGCTGCCGCCCGATCCTACGGGTGCGATCTCGAACGTCCACTGACCGCTGAACATATTTCCGCTGTCTTTCACTCGGCGGACAAGCTTCTGCGGAGGCACCGTCTCGGAATCTTCCAGCAGTAGCTTCATTCCATCTTTGTAAGTTTCCTGCCATGCGGGATGACCGTTCTGATCGGGAAGGCGTTCGACACCCTTCAGATCGGATCGCCAGTTTGGATCGTCAGAATGATTGCTGATCGCTTGCCAGATGGCTTCCGGCGGTTGGTTCAGTTTTAATTTTTTTGAAGCCACGTGGCCGAGCGGCAGCATCGCTCCGGTCGCGAATATCGCGAGAACGAATGTCACAAGAAAAATGGTCCCCAGAATTATCCAGCGCATTTGCATTGCTCCGGTTGTGCTTTGTTTGAGCGGGGATGATAAATTTGAACCCGCAGCAAAGCAAATCAATCAATTGCGCGAAGGTCAACACCAGCGATGAAGAAGCTCAGGGTCGGAATTCTTTTCGGCGGTCGCAGCGGTGAGCATGAAGTGTCATTGCTCTCAGCAGCTTCGGTCTTGAACGCTATAGACAAGAACAAATTTGAAGTTGTCCCCATTGGAATCACCAAGTCCGGGCAGTGGCTCACGGCTGCTCATGCCGAACGCCTACTTACAAAGAAAGATACTGCCAACGATGACAAGCATCTGCGTGCAGGCGATCCGGAGTTGACCCCGGGCGCTGCCGTGCTCGCAACGGGCGAGGGCATCATTGTTCCGCCGATGCCGAATGCGAGTTCCATGGTTCCATTCGCCATCAATGCCGCTGCCGCCAGCACAAGCAGCCAGTCCATCAATGTGGACGTGATCTTTCCCGTGCTGCATGGCACCTTCGGGGAGGATGGAACGATTCAGGGATTGCTCGAGCTCGCGGACATCCCTTATGTGGGAGCGGGAGTGCTCGGCTCTGCCGCTGGGATGGACAAAGATGTGATGAAGCGCTTGTTCGCCGCGGCAGGATTGACGATGGTGAAACACGTCACTGTGCTGCGCAGTCGCTGGGATTCGGAACCGAAAAAAGTCCGCAAGGATATTGAGAACAAATTGAAGTATCCGGTGTTTGTGAAACCAGCAAATCTCGGATCCTCGGTTGGAATCTGTAAAGCGCACGATTCCGCGGAACTTGGTCCGGCAATGGACATCGCTGCAAGCTACGATCGCAAGATCGTTGTTGAGCAGGGCGTCGGGAGCAGCAAGCAGAAGGCGCGGGAGATCGAGGTGTCGGTGCTAGGGAACGATAAACCAAGCGCGTCTGTCCCCGGTGAGATCGTGCCCATAGCGGAGTTCTACGATTATGCAGCGAAGTATCTTGACGAGGGGTCGAAGCTGCTTATTCCTGCGAAACTAAACAAGGCGCAGATCAAGAACGTTCAGCAGATGGCCATCGCGGCTTTTCAGGCGGTGGACTGCTCAGGGCTGGCGCGGGTTGATTTCCTGATGGATGCGAAGACGGGCAAGCTTTATGTCAACGAGATCAATACTATGCCCGGCTTCACCGCCATAAGCATGTACCCCAAGCTGTGGGCAGCCACAGGCTTGGCATACACGGAACTGATCACGCGATTGATCGACTTGGCGCTGGAGCGGCACGGCGAGAAAAAACGGAACAAGTACAGCCGCGAGAGCTGATTCCGGGAACGCTTGGAGTAACATTGGCGTCCAATGGTTAAAAGATGACTATTTTTGAAAGCAAACCGCCAGATCCGGCGGCGGAAGCGCGAAGGCAAAGACGCAAGAAGGTCCTTATCGGGATAGTTGTTTTGCTGCTAGTTGCCGGCGCGATCGCATATTGGTTCAGGTACTGGCCTGAAGAGCGCGTGGTGGACCAATTCTTCAATGCGCTTGAACAGAAGAACTATGAGAAGGCCTATGCGATATGGCGCGCAGATCCGCAGTGGCAGCAACACGTGGACCGCTATAGCGAATACACTTTTGGTCAATTCCAGCTTGATTGGGGCCCTACCGGAGATTTCGGCTACATCAACAAGCACGAAGTTCGCGGGGCTGTTGCTCCGAAGAGCAGCAATACGCAAGCGACTGGTGTGATCGTTGCCACTCGCGTGAATGACAGGATGAAGCCGGCGTGCTTGTGGGTCGAAAAGTCATCGAAGGCCATCAGTTTTTCGCCGCGAGATTGCGCCGCGCCATAAGAACCAATCCGTCATTCGCGAAATCTTCTGCTCTCCTCCTGTAAACTAACTCGTCTGAACTAGACGGAGCTGATCCCATGATTCGTTTCCTTCCCCGCATTGCCTACCTCGCAGTCCTTTGCATGGTTGCCACGGCGTTTTCGCAAAGTGCGCCGTCGAAACCGACTGGCGCCAATGCGCCCAAGCGGCCGCTGCAGGAGCTGCCTTACACTCCGAGTCTGGACATCCCATCGATGGACAAGACCGCAGACCCGTGCGTTGACTTTTACGCCTACACATGCGGCGGCTGGATGAAGAACAACCCCATTCCGCCCGACCAAGCGCGCTGGAACGTCTATTCGAAGATGGAGGACGAAAACCAGCAGTTCCTTTGGGGCATCTTGGAAGCAGCGGCGAAGCCCGCTGCGAACCATTCTGCGGTGGACCAGAAGATCGGGGACTATTTCGGCGCGTGCATGGACGAATCCGCTGTCGAAAAGGCGGGAGCTGCTCCGTTGAAGAAAGATCTGGCTGCGATCGATGCTTTGAAATCGACAGCAGAACTTGCTCTGCTGCTGACAAGACTTCATCTTTCCTCTAGCGGCAGCGGACTGGTCTTCGGTTTCGGTTCGAATCAGGATTTCAAAGACTCAAACCAAGTCATCGGATTCGCCGATCAAGGCGGGCTCGGTTTGCCGGACCGTGATTACTACACCAAGGATGACGCGAAATCGAAAGAGACCCGTGCCAAATATGTCGAGCACGTGCAGAAGATGTTCGAGTTGTTAGGCGACAAGCCTGAAGTAGCCAAAGCGA
>JAOAPH010000124.1 GCA_025462835.1 Candidatus Angelobacter sp.
CCGAACATCGAAAGGGTATTGATGGAGAAGCCGAACAGCGGGAAAAGAATAAAGGTGCCCACCAGCGAGACTGGCACGGCAAGCATCGGGATCAGGGTAGCGCGCCAGTCTTGCAGAAAGAGGTAGACCACAAGGAGCACCAGCACGATGGCGATCAAAAGCGTGACAATAATCTCCCTCATGCCTTCTGTCACGGCGGCCGTCTGGTCAAGCGCTACGGCGTAATCCATGTCTTGCGGGAATGTATGCTTCATCTCAGCCATCAGCTTTCGGACGCCTGCGGCCGTTTGCACCGCATTGGAACCGGGCAACTGGTAGACGGCGAGTAATGCGGAGGGTTGGCCATTCAAGCGCGCGACAATGCTGTAATCCTTTGTGCCCAGCTCGACTCGGGCGACGTCTTTCACCCGCACTATGCCGCCATCCGGAGCTTCACGGACGACGACGTTTTCAAATTCTTCTGGCGACGTCAGACGGCCTTGGGCGAGAACCGAATATGTGAATTGCTGGTTCGCGGGGGCGGGTTCGCCGCCCAGTTGCCCAGCAGGATTCACCTTATTCTGCGCCTGAATCGCATTGACGATCTCTGTGACGGTGATGCCAAATTTCGCCAATTGGTCAGGCTTTACCCACAATCTCATGGCATAGTCACCCGCGCCGAAGACCGTCGTCTGGCCGATACCGTACAAGCGCGCGACGGGATCATTGAGGTTGATGGTGGCATAGTTGGCCAGGAACTTTTCGTCGTGAGTTCCGTGCGGCGAATATAGGGCGACCAGCATGAGCGGCGCTGACGCTGACTTTTTGATGGTGACCCCATAGTTGTTCACTTCGGGTGGAAGCTGACTGGCGGCCAGCTGCTCGCGTGATTGGGTGAGAATCAGGTCTACGTTGGGGTCCGTTTTGAGATCAAAGTTAGCGCTTATGGTTGTCTGCGAATTGCCCGTGGCGTTTAACGAATACATGTAGTCCATGTTGTCCACGCCGTTGAGCTGTTGCTCGATCGGCGTGGCCACGGCTTGCTCTAGGGTCTTCGCATCCGCACCCACGAAAGTCGCCGTCAATCTGACCTCTGGCGGAACGATGTTAGGAAACTGCGCCACGGGCAGGGTCGTGATGGTGACCGCGCCCACGATCACCATAAGGATGGAGATCACCATTGCCACGATCGGACGGTTGATGAAGAACTTGGACATGGTTTAGTTTCCTTCCGCGGAAAGGTGGACGGGCTTGGGCGTAACGGCGGTTCCTTCCTTGAGTTGTTGCACTCCGTCGACTGCAACTAGCTCGCCCGGCTTGAGGCCCTCGTTAATCACCCACATGGTCCCGACCGTTTCGCCGGGCTTCACAGTGCGCATACTAACTTTGTGATCGCTGCCGACAACCGCCACCTGATAGCTTCCCTGCGACTGCGCAACGGCGCTCTGAGGTAGCAGCAATGCGCCTTTTTTCATATTGGTTTCGACGCGCACGCGTCCATACTGGCCGGGACGCAGAAGATTGCCGGGATTGGGAAACGCAGCAATGATGCGAATGGTGCCCGTGTTTGGATCCACTTGCCGGTCAGCCAGCAGGATTCTGCCTTTTTGAGGATAGCTACTGCCGTCAGTCAAGATCAGTTCGAGCGAGTTTCCGAAAAAACCAATGGTGTGCTTGGTGGAAACGTCGCTGCTCATTTTTTGAGCGAGGAGATACGCCTGTTCGCTGATCGGAAAGGAGGCTTTGATGGGATCCACTTGCGAAACTGAAGTCAAAATAGCATTGGGCCCCACAAGGTTGCCCATCTGGACTTGTGCTATCCCCGCGATTCCATCCACCATCGAGGTGACTTTCGTAAACTCAAGGTTGAGTTCCGCCTGCTCGACAGCCGCCTTGCTCGATTCGACGGCCGCCTCGGCACCGAGTTTGGCTTGAATCTCATTGTCCAATTGGCTCTTGGCGATGGCCCTGGCCTCTACAAGCGGCGTGTCGCGCTCAACATCAAGAGTGCTTTTGCCAAGTTGTGCCCGCGCCTGCGCAAGGTCGCCCTTAGCGCGATCGAGGGCCGCCTTAAAGGGCCTGGGATCTATTTCGAACAGGACCTCGCCTTTGCGGACGAGTGAACCTTCTCTGTAATTTTGTTTGATTATGTAGCCTGAAACCTGAGGCCGGATCTGGGCGTTCACGTAGCCGTCCAACGTCGATACCCATTCGCTGTACACAGGAACATCCTGCTGGATGACCGAGGCAACTCTCACTTCGGGAACTGGCGGCGGCGCCTTAGCCTGGGTTCGTGCGCAACCGCTCATCGCCAAGCTGAGAACGGCAAGTAAGGCAACAAATACGAATAATAGAACTTTGGTCGAAACAAATCCTTTGAGCATTTGCATTTAGTAAGTACTCCGGCAGGGGTGATGGCAAGATTCCTCTCTGAAGGAGCAAGGCGCGTGCCAAAACCCACCGGAAATCAAGCTAGCGTAAGCGGTTGAAATGCAAGGACGATTCAAAAAATGAACAGCGTCGACACATGACAACTGTTGAAGCTGTCGAAGTCAGCTTCAACAGTTTCGAAGGACACAACGAATCCGCGAAGACGATGTTGAGCGATCTTCCACTGCGCTCGATTGTGATCGTTGTGATTCACCGAGAGCAACGGTTGGCGGGTGAGGCGGAGCCACTTTTTTCTCGCTGGCGGTCGGAGTCCGCTTGCGATGACTCCTGCCTTCTTCATGGCTCTTGATGATGCGAGCGAGTCGTCGCGCTTTTTCAACAAAGCGTTTAGTGTCGGCGAAGATGGTTTCCGTTTGTTTCCTGAGGTCACGTGACCTCTGTTGGATATCTCGTGATCTTTCAATTAGCGCTTTTCTGTGCAAGGTCATCAGTCGTTCGCCGGACATGGAAGCGCCGATCAGTATCGACTTGTCTTCACTACCATTCCGTAAAGGACGGGTGAATCAATCCGGCAGTCTCCTTCTTCATTCCGTCCATCTTTCGCCGTTGCTCAACCGTCAGGATTTCGTAGACCTTTGTCTGCAGGAGAGCGTTAGCGACGATAAGTGGCTCCAGGATGCGGGCCTGCTGCGCCGCGAGTTCGTGTATCTGGCGAACATCAAATCGTCCGTCGAGCGTGGCCGCTGTCATAGCTCGCCGATTCTTCGCAAGCCGCTCTACAAGCGGGCGCACCCGACTGCGTTCCTTTTCAATCTGCATCTGGATGCCGGCGATCTGCGCTGGCGTCAGCTCTAGGTATTTCACGATCTCCTGCGGCACGTCAGGTGAAGAATCTGGCGGAGTCACAACCAATGTGTCGTCCGAGCTCTGCGCCGCAGACCCCTGTTCCGCCTCTTTCTGTATCCAATCGTCGCAGCGGGAGCCGAAGGTGCGTGTCTGAGCGTCTGCCTTCACAGCGAATATAGCCACGACACAGAGCGTGATGCCTACTACTACCACCTTGATCAAGAAGTTGACTGTGCTCTTCTTCATAGAATCCTCCTAGGAAGTTGATGACACTGCCCACCGAGTACCTCGACTCAAATTCATGCACGACCGGCGTCGATTGATAATTCCTCAATGGGGCTGGGCGTGAAGTTATCGACATTGCTTGATGACTCTGCGATCTGCTGAAGCGCTCGCGTCCGTGCGTCCCGAATTTCCCGTGGCGCGCAGGCCAGGAGAACTGCGCAGTCCAGATCGGGATATCGTTCGAGAACAGACATCACGAAGGTGAACCGCTCAAAATCTGCAAGTTCAAGGACACTCGCGATTGCGGGGTTTTTGTCGCGTACAGTCGTGAGTTCGCTATCGAGTTCGAGTGGAGCCGCAAGTTCATTTCCGCTGGTGGGACGCGGTGCGATCATGCGAATCGCATTCTCAACGATCATGCGCCTGGCCCAAGAGGAGGCCCATTGCTTGAATACTGGGGCCCCGTTCATAGAAGCCTGAGCGCCCGCAACGAAGCACTGCTCTGCCTTATGGTGACTTCTGGTCAGAACAAAAGAGAGCTGATAAAGACTGCTCATCTCTTCTGTGAATAGCGTGGCAAAATCGCAACTGGTTGCGTACTTTTCTGGTTTGTCGGTCGCGATCCGATTTGTGCATGGTAGGTTCATTGTTTCCCTTTCTCCTCTCCCACGTTCGGGAGCGCCGGTTCGCCAAGCTCACTTGCATTCTTTTTGCCTCGCCGCGCGAGCTGCTGAACTACGTGCTTCGTGAGCACACCACGGCAGCGGAATGTTGCCCCTTCGTCCATCATCTCCAGAAGCGTGTTCTCCGCCTCCTGACTGACGGTTATTACGTTCCCCATGTCAATGACCAACTCGCGGCCGTTGAGTTCCGCTTTGACCCTCTTCCACACCGACCTTAGCTCCGCGACCCAGGGCGCAATGAGTTTGCCTTCGATAATCAGTCGGCGCTGGGTGCGAGTATCGGTCAAAGAGATCTTCAACATTATGGTTTTCCCGTTCGACATGAGGAAAGGCAATACGCATGCCAAAGCGCAGCAGCTGCAAATCACTCAAACTCAAGGCATGGAGCAAGAACTGGAGACTGCGGTGTCAAGAGTGTCGAAGTCAATCTCAACAGTTGAGGTCATTCGACAGAGCGCGATTGGGGCGGGATGAATTGATAAGGACTAGGTTCGCGTCGTACTGGAGGCAGAGTTGCACGCAGTCCCGATGTTAGAGACCGCCGGAATGGCGGATGGCGATGAATTCTTAGAAGGTGGTGTTCTGAGAGGGACAGCCTGCACTCGTGCACCCTAGGGGAATGTGAGATGCTAGTACAGGTCCCTCTCAGGATTGACACATCCGCGTTTCGGCGTGTGTCACGTTTGTCGTATGCACTTGGCATGCCGTTGGTCTTCAGTCTGTGCCCAAGGCGATTCGTTGCAGATCGACGGGTCAGAAAAACTGCTTTGGGCTGATGCCGAACTTTTTGATTCGAGACAGCAGCGTCGTGCGATTAATGCCCATGCGCGCTGCAGCACCGTCAGCGCCACCGACGCGACCTTTGGTTTCCTGCAGGACACGCATGATCTCCTGTCGATGCTTGTCGTCGTAATCTTCGTTGACACTTTTCACCGCGCCCTTATTCAAGGCGCTGATCGTCTCCTTTACAATCCGCGCGACATCCTGACCGTGCGGGCCATCGCCGCTTTCTGACGAAGATACTCTCGATTTGTTCAATTCTGCGACCGGTACCTCCAGCGACCTGCCTCGAGTAAGGATCACGGCGCGCTCAATGAAGTTCTCCAACTCCCGGATGTTGCCCGGCCACTCCCAATTGGTGAGCGTCTTCATTGCGGCAGCGGGAATAGTCTCAATCTGTTTTTGCATTTGTCGCGCGAACTTCTCGACGAAGTAACGCACAAGCAAGGGGATGTCTTCCCTTCGCTCACGCAATGGAGGAATACGAATCGGGAATACGTTCAGGCGGTAGTACAGATCGCTGCGAAATTCGCGTTCCGCGATCATTTTTTCCAGGTCACGGTTGGTGGCTGCGATCAAGCGCACATTCACCTTCCTGGTGTGGGTGCTGCCCAGGCGCTCGAATTCGCGTTCCTGCAAAGCACGCAAAAGCTTGGGCTGGATTTCAGTTGGAATATCGCCGACTTCATCCAGGAACAACGTGCCCTGATCAGCGAGCTCCAGCCGCCCGACTTTCTGGATAATGGCGCCGGTAAAAGCACCTTTTTCATGTCCAAACAATTCGCTTTCGAGCAGCCCAGTTGGAATCGCCGCACAGTTGAGTTTGACGAATGTCCGCTGCTTGCGCCGGCTGTGATCGTGAATAGCGCGCGCAATCAGTTCCTTCCCCGTACCGGTATCGCCCAACAGCAGCACGGTCGAATCGCTCGATGCAACCGTTTCTATCATTTCAAGAACGTGTTTTAAGGGTGGACTGGTCCCAATGATCTGCTCAAAGTTCATGTCGCTGCGAATCTCTTCTTCGAGATATAGTTTTTCTTGAGCGAGTTTGTCTTTGAGTTCGGAGATCTCGCGGTAAGCGAGCGCATTTTCAATTGCGATGGCGACTTGCCCCGCTGCCACAGCGAGAAACTCAGCGTCATCTTCGCTGAAGGCGTTTTCCTCCCGCCGGCCGAGACCCAATATCCCAAGAGCACGTCCCCGGTTAACCAGCGGAATGTAACAGAGGGATTTCAGTCCTTCGCCGACAAGAATCGCATATTCCTCAGGACTAACGTCAGCAGCTTCGACGCGGTTCAATATGACTGGCTTGAGTGTCTCAAAAGCTCTTGCGCTAGGTCCCTCGTCAAGCGAACCGCCCGCTTTCTCCTGGACGGAACCCTTTCTCTCTGGGAAATCGACGGCATAAAGCCGAAACTTGCCGCTTTCGGAATCGGGCAAGCTCACCCCTACAGCGTCGCAATGCATGACCTCCCGAACGCTCGCCGAGATTGCCCGCAACACTTCGCTCAAGTCGAGATTGGAGGTGATCCTGTTCGCCAAATCCAGAAGCAGCTTGAGACGGTCATTTTGGCGTTCCATTTCCTCTTGTGCGCCACGAGACTTTCTCAGGTTAAGCGCGTCATCAATGGCGAGGGCAACACCACGCGCAAGTAGCTGCAAGAAGCTGATGTCTTCTGAAGAATAGACATTACGAGCCTGACTCGAGATTCCTAGCGTGCCTAACCGTCGGTGCGCTGTGGTCAATGGTACGCGAATCGCCGAACCGAGCTTTACGCCTCTTCTCTCCAACAGATGCTTCAAACGGGGGAACCTTGCGTCCGAGTTCCAATCAGCGATGTACAGCGGCTCTTGCGTTTGATACACATGCCAACCCGCTGTCTCCTCGATCGGCACATCGGGGTAAGCCGGCCAGGGCGCAAATTGCCCGTTGCCCATTACGTGCCATTCGAGTTCGTTGGAATTCTCTTTGAAGACAAGCACATCGAGATAGTCGAAACTGATGAGTTCGCGCAATTGGTCAGCGAGAACTCGTGTCAGCTCCTCCGGTTCGCGACATGTAGAGAGTGCCTCAGAGATGCGAAGCAGCGCGTCATAGCGTTGTGCATCAGTTCGCGATACGGGCTGCAGTTCCGTGCTCATAAGATTGGTTGGCACCTCGAAAACAAACTACCTCCGACTCCAGGGTGGACGACACACAGAGGGACGGGGGGAAACTGATAGTGTCGATGAGCTATCTTAGCGAAAAGTCGCAGTTTCTTCTGAGACCACCGCGTAACCGCTGACACGTCCGTGTCTACCATTACACGCAGCAATTCCACAGGATCGCTAGAATCCCAGCAAAAAATGGCCTTCCATCATGGACTCAAGATTGCGATTGATCTTCACGATAGCAAGCAGGACAGGTCACGATGCGTTGGACAGTTCGAAAACCCATTTATGGAAACTACGTTCATCGTTTACTACAACACTACTACCCCAAATACGGCTCTGAAGCGATTCGATCACTGACATCAGTACGCTCAGCGATCGCGCGCCTCCCTTTTCGGCTGTCCTCCGCTAATGTGGCGCTCCGGCCCGAATTCACGAAATCTGATTACCATTCCCCTTCCCAAATCGGTTCGAAAAAAGGGCAACCGCCTAGTACCGGAGGCATCATACCGCCAGAAAGACACGCCCATTTACGGCCAGCTCAGGCGAGAGGTGCGGGAGTGTGAATTCTCGCGGGATCAAGAGTGCAGTTGGGGTTCATGAGATTACGATCAGATGATCCCAACACACATTGCTGGCCTTGGGTGAGCCTTGCCTTTGGAGGGTCACAATGATCAAGGAACTTCTCTCAAGCTGGCCGGTTATTCGGCAGATCAGAACTGGGTCGAACGGAACCGGTCCCGAAGTAATGAGCGAAAGGACCCGCAATCTGCAGCCTCGCACGGTCGGCGCCAAGGTCGCGCGTTCTGTGTGTCCCTACTGCGGAGTTGGCTGCGGCCAACTGGTTTATCACAAGAATGGGAAGCTGATCTCTATTGAGGGCGATCCAGATTCACCGGTCTCACGCGGGCGCCTCTGCCCCAAGGGTTCCGATACTTACGAGCTACATACCCATCCCGCGCGCCTGAAGAAGGTGAAATATCGCCGACCGTATTCGCGACAGTGGGAAGAACTCGATCTCGAGACCGCGATGAACATGGTCGCTGATCGAGTGTGGGAATCGCGTGAGCGCACGTTTGTAGAAAAAGAGAACGGCGCCACGGTGATGCACACCCTTGGCATCTGCCACCTCGGCGGAGCCACCATGGACATTGAAGAAAACTATTTGATACGCAAGCTGTTCACCGGCGGACTGGGAATGAGTTGCATCAGCAACCAGGCCCGTATATGACATAGCTCTACGGTACCCGGTCTGGGTACCTCATTCGGGCGCGGCGGCGCGACCATGGCCCAGCAAGACCTTTCGAATGCCGATGCGATCTTGATCATGGGATCCAACATGGCGGAAAACCATCCTGTCGGTTTCCAGTGGGTGATTGAGGCGCGCGAGAAGAACAAAGCGACGGTTATTCACGTTGACCCACGATTCACGCGGACCTCTGCCATGGCAGACATCTGGGTGCCCCTACGCTGTGGCAGCGACATAGTGTTCCTTGGAGGATTGATCCACTACGTCTTGGAGAATGAAAAGTACTTTCGTGACTACGTTGTGCATTACACGAATGCGCCTACTCTCCTGCGGGAGGATTTCCGCGACACGGAAGACTTGGACGGCTTCTTCTCCGGCTGGGACGCGGAGAAAAAACTATACGATCCGACTACCTGGCTGTACGAAGGCACGCCTGAAAAGGGAGCACTCTTCGGAGGGCCGCTACCTAACGTTGAAAAAGACCAGCTGCAAGGCGGACATGAAAAGCGCGGAGTCGTAGGCCCGGGACAGACCGCCGAAACTGCCGAGCAGGATTTCACATTACAGCATCCCCGTTGCGTGTTTCAGGTATTGAAGAAGCACTTCGCGCGTTACACGCCGGAGATGGTGGAGCAGAGCTGCGGCGTGCCAAGGGAGTTGTTTCAAAAAGTCGCAGAAGCGTATTGCTCAGCATCCGGGCCGGACAAAACCGGAGCTATTTGCTACGCCCTCGGCTGGACACACCACTCCAATGGCGTGCAGATCATTCGCTCCGCGGCCATCCTGCAAATGCTATTAGGAAACATGGGACGTCCAGGCGGAGGAATAATGGCTCTTCGAGGACATGCCTCCATTCAAGGCTCCACTGATGTGGCCACGTTGTATGACTCCTTACCTGGTTACCTGCCCACGCCGGTGTTCAACAGGGACGCTGGCAGTCTGAAAGACTACATCACATACAACAAAGCGAAAACCGGAGAGTGGTCGAATTTCGACAAGTACATCATCAGCTTCCTCAAAGCCTACTACGGCGATTCTGCCACCCTGGAGAACGATTTTTGCTTCGATTATCTTCCGCGCGTTACCGGAGACCACTCACACTTCGGCTACTGGCTAGAGATGGCTGACGGCAAGGTGGAAGGCCTGTTCATGATGGGACAGAACCCGGGCGTGGGCGGTCCAAATGGACGTTTGGAGCGCAAGGCACTGGCCAAGCTGAAATGGTTGGTGGTTCGGGACATGGTGGAATGCGAGCCCGCTTCCTTCTGGTACAAGTCACCGGAGGTGGAACGCGGTGAACTTAGTCCCGAGACCGTTGCGACCGAGGTATTTCTCTTCCCCACATCCGGCGTGTCAGAAAAGGCCGGCACCTTTACCAACACGCAACGCCTACTCCAATTTCATGAGAAAGGAGGCGACCCTCCAGGTGATTCAACCAGCGATACTTGGTTCATGGTTCACTTGGGCCGTCGGCTGAAAGCGAAGGCTGCGGCCGATCCGCGGCCACGGAATGCTCCGCTAAATGCTCTCACATGGGACTATTCAGTGGCTGGGAAGGACGCCGAGCCCAAGGTCGAAGAAGTTCTGCAGGAGATCAATGGCCGGACCACCGCCGATCATCGTCTAATTTCGGGTTACGCCGAACTAAAAGCGGATGGTTCAACCGCATGCGGCACCTGGATTTACTCCGGTTGCTATCCGGAGCCGGGAAAGAATCGACCGAATGAACGGCAATCGCGCGACCTTTACGGTCGTGGATGGGGCTTTGCCTGGCCATTAGACCGACGCATCCTTTATAACCGTGCCTCGGCGCGTCCGGACGGAAAGCCTTGGAGTGAGAGGAAGAAGCTGGTTTGGTGGGATGAGCAGCAAAAGCAGTGGACTGGTCTGGATGTCCCAGATTTTTATCGGGACAAGCCTCCCGATTACAAGCCGCCGAAAGGAGCCGTCGGTGCAGCGGGAATCGCCGGGGACCAACCGTTCATCCTCCATCCTGACGGCGTAGCCTGGTTATTTGTCAGCGTGGGGCTAAAGGATGGTCCCTTGCCGGCACATTACGAGCCACTGGAATCGCCGCTTCCCAATGCTTTGTATAAGGGCACGAATTCGGATCCGGCGGCGATGAAGAAAGAGCGTCCCGACAATCCATACGCACGATCGCCCGGGGATCCGCGCTTCCCGTATGTCCTCTCGACATATCGTCTCACTGAACACCACACAGCGGGGGGAATGAGTCGAACTCTCAGTCACCTGGCAGAACTGCAACCCGAGCTGTTCTGCGAAGTGTCACCAGAGTTGGCGTCTGAGATTGGTTTGCAGCACGGGGCCTTCGCAACCATCACTTCACCGCGCGGCATTGTGGAGGCCCGAGTGATGGTGACAAATCGCTTGAAGCCGCTGACGGTTGCAGGTCGTTGTATCCATCAGGTTGGCCTTCCATTCCACTTCGGCACCAACGGCTTAGTTACCGGTGATTCAGCCAACGACTTGCTACCCATCTCCGAGGAGCCAAACGTTCGCATCATGGAAGCCAAGGCGCTAGTGTGCGACATCACTCCGGGCAGGCGTCCGCGAGGAAAAGCAGCGCTCGAGTTCCTCGCAAGAAAGATGGAGGCGGCATGAGCACTTCTACTGATTTTGAAACGGGCCACTCCGGCCACACCACCGCATTCCTGACTGATTCAACATTGTGTATTGGCTGCAAGGCGTGCGAGGTAGCGTGTAAGGAATGGAACGGTGTTAGTGCAGACGGGTTCGACTGGTCAGGCTTCTCTTACGACAACACGGGTCATGTGGGGCACTCGACGTGGCGACATGTGAAATTTGTAGAGGGCGATCCTCAACCGGGCTTCGGCGGAAATTCCGGCGAAACTATCTCATGGGAATTTTCGTCCGACGTATGCAAGCACTGTGAGGTGGCCGGCTGTCTCGAAGCATGTCCCACCGGCGCGATCACGCGAATGGAATTCGGCGCAGTGTACGTGCAGCCTGACATTTGCAATGGCTGCTCATACTGCGTAGTGGCTTGCCCTTTCGGCGTGGTGCAGAAGAACGTTGAGGACGGGCGCGCGTTCAAGTGCACATTCTGTTCTGATCGGCAGCGGGTTGGACTGGAACCTGCTTGCGCAAAGGCATGTCCCACGCAGTCGATCAAATTTGGCGAGATCAATGAGCTTCGCAATGAAGCGCAGGACCGCCTGCAGGAATTGAGGGCGCGCGGCATCGAAGATGCGACCGTCTATGACCCGCAGGACACGAGCGTGGGCGGGATCCACTCGATCTTTCTTGTTCGCGGTGATCCGCGTACTTACAATCTCCCGCCCAAACCCGAAGTGCCGACCATCTATTTGAAAGACGGCTGGCGATCGGCAGGAATCGCCGCCGGCATGATGGTGGTGGCAGGCTTGGCCGCATTCTTGAGTACTCCGTCGAAGAACGGAAAACGTCTGGAAGGAGCCGCCAGATGAGAGATCCAGCAAGGCGTGAGCATACTCCCGACGCCGCGCGCGAAGCGCGGCTCGTCAGCATCCGCAGGGAAGCAGAGAAAAAAGGCCGCTTGGTAGAACAAGGAGTGCGGCCGAAAGGCGCTCCATTTCCTAAGGCATCGCCCGAAACAGGCTACTACGGTATTCCCCTTTTGAAGGAGCCGCAATGGACTTGGGAAATCCCCGTTTATTTCTTTGTCGGAGGGGCCGCAGGCGCCGCCGCACTGATCGGGGCACTAGCCAAGGTGACCGGCAAGGACGAGGGACTTGCGCGCGATGCGCGCCTGGTTGCGGCAGGTGGTGGAATCCTCTCAACAGGGTTGCTGATCTCCGACCTGGGCAGGCCTGAGCGTTTTCTCAACATGCTGCGGGTGTTCAAGATCCAGAGCCCGATGTCAGTGGGCGCGTGGGTGCTCGCGCTCTTCGGCAGCTCTGCCGGCGCTGCGGCGTTTGCTCAGGTCGTAGATGACAGATTGAAGATCGGCCCCGTCCGCGTGTTGGGAAATGTCGCCGAAGGATTTTCCGCAGCCATGGGATTGCCGCTGGCCACCTACACAGGAGTGCTCATCGGCGCTACGGCCATTCCAGCATGGAACCACAATGTCAAAACGCTGCCAATACATTTTGGAATGTCAGGGCTGGGAGCGGGGGTTTCCGTTCTGGAATTAATGGGTCACGACGATAGCCCGGCGCTCAACGTGCTCGGGATCGGTGCATCTGCGGTAGAAAGTTATGAGGGCGTGCAGCTGGAATTCAAGCGCGATTCCGTCAATCGTCCGCTGAAGCATGGGCTGACAGGTTGGACCACACGATTAGGCAGCGTCCTCGCAGGACCTGTTCCTTTGGCGCTACGCATAATCGCAAGTGCTTCCGGATCGCGACGACTGCGCCGTGCCGCGGCATGGTCGAGCATTGCCGGAAGCATTTTGACGCGCGTCGGTTGGATCTATGCAGGTCACGAATCAGCGAGAGACTGGCGCATCCCGCTACAGATAAAGGAAACACCATCAACCCCGGAGCTGACATCGAGGCGGGACATTCCGCAGATGCGAGCAGGTTGACGTGCTAAAAAATTGGCGCCATCGTGTGCTCCGCGGAGGCGTTCAAGGAGGATGGATTCATGTCTTCAACAGGACGTGTGCCAACAGACGGCGGCACCTTGACGAACCGGTGGAGCGTGGCGGTCGCGGGCGTGATCATGCAGATTGCGCTCGGCGCGGTGTATGCCTGGAGCGTATTCCGCATTCCGCTGACCAAGGCATTCGGCTGGACGATCACTGAGGTCACATTTACATTCACGCTGAGCATCCTCGTACTCGGCTTTGCCGCATTTGTAGGCGGGCTCTGGATGCGGAAAGTAGGTCCACGGAAGGTAGCCATCACCGCTGGGATCTTCTACGGAGCCGGCGTCTTCCTTGCAAGCTTTTCTGGCGGACATCTTTGGTGGCTGTATTTCTCGTACGGCTTGCTCGGGGGCATCGGCTTGGGACTGGGCTACATTGTACCGGTCGCAACGCTGGTCAAGTGGTTCCCAGATAAGCGAGGCATGATCACGGGTCTCGCCGTGGCAGGATTCGGAGCCGGAGCGCTCATCACTGCGCCAATCGCGACGCGACTAATTGTGAGTGTCGGAGTACTCAAGACGTTTGCGATTCTTGGGATCGCATACTTCATTGCCGTCACGTTCGGCGCGCTGTTCATGAAAGATCCACCACCAGGATATGTCCCGCCCGGTTGGACTCCTTCCGCGGCTGAACAACGCCAGCGTGCGGCCCAAGACTTCACACTAAGGCATGCGTTGAGTACTTGGCAGTGGTACGCATTATGGGCGTTGTTGTTTCTGAACACATCGGCGGGAATTTCGATCATTTCGCAAGCAGCGCCAATGGCCCAGGAGATTACGGGAGTGAGCGCCGCGACGGCAGCGGGAATGGTAGGAATCATCTCGATTGCTAATGGAGCGGGCCGCTTTCTGTGGGCGTGGTTCTCTGACCTAGTCGGACGTCGCTGGGTGTTTCTGGCGATGTTTCTTATTCAGGCTGTGATCTTTTATCTAATGCCGCGCGCCACGACATTCTCGACATTCACCACCCTCGCGTTCATCGTCCTGCTTTGTTATGGAGGTGGTTTCGGGACAATGCCGGCATTTGCCGCAGATTATTTCGGAACAAAGGACGTTGGTTCAATCTACGGGCTGATGCTGACCGCATGGGGTTTTGCTGCAGTGTTGGGACCAACATTGATCGCCACAATCCGGCAACGCACCGGGGCGTACAGCGAGGCCCTCACCGTGATCTCATTTATTGTGCTGGTCGCCGCAGTTATTCCGCTAATCATCCGTCCGCCTACGAGCGGGGCTGCACCCGCCAGAACGAGGGAACCTAGTCCGCGAGCGGCTTAGAAGCGAGTACTCGAGGCGAGCTTCAGGGTGTCATCGCACCCGAGTAAATGGCCATGCCCACCACGGCGTCTGCGCCGATTGCATCCAACTCATCTACTTCTGCCAAAGAACTGATCCCGCCGCCGACAATCAACTTCTTGCTCGTCACTTTCACAAGCTGTCGCGCAACATGCATCGGGAAGCCACTCATGCAGCCCTCCGTATCGACATGCGTATAAAGAAAAGAGTGACAGTACGGATCCAAAATCGCTATTGCACTCTCGGCTGTGATTGGAACAGTTTCACGCCAGCCATTTACGGCGAGTTGTCCGGCCTTACTATCAACCGAAAAAACCAACTTGTCGGGGCCAATCTCATCCGCCAATTTTCTGGCAAACTCAACATCGATCTTCCCGCCGGAAATGAGAGCTGATCCCACGACAACACGCTGCGCGCCCGCGGCCAGCACCTCACGCGCTATGGCCACGCTAGAAATGCCGCCCCCAACTTGGCAGTGCAGCCGTTTACAAAGAACTGAAACAAACTCACGGTTCGAGCCTTCTCGCTTGGCCGCGTCCAGGTCCACAATGTGCACTAGCGGATACTTCTCAAACTTCCTGATCCAAGGTTCCGCATCCGTGAATTCCAAGGCTTTCTTTTCGCCTTGCACTAGCTGTACGACTTTGCCGCCCATAAGATCAATGCATGGAATCAGCATGGCCACCTCACCGGGACGCCAGAGTCATTCAAAGTTTGCTTAAGTTCACGCACACTGTGGATTCCAAAATGAAAAATGGATGCCGCCAATGCCGCGTCTGCCTTGCCTTTTTGGAAAACGTCCACAAAGTGCTGCGCGTTTCCGGCTCCTCCAGATGCGATCACAGGGATGCTCAAAGACTCTCCCAATTGGCGGGTTAGCTCGCAATCGAATCCCGCTCTTGTACCGTCGCATTTCATGGACGTCAGTAATATCTCTCCTGCGCCACGCTCTTCCGCCTCGCGCGCCCATACCAGCACTCCTTTTCCTGTCGCTCTTCGACCGCCATTGACTGTCACCTCTGGCTGACCATCCTCCCCGGCACCGGCATCGATTGCCACCACCACAGCTTGCGATCCGAATCGGTTAGCGATCTCTGTTATTAACTCCGGACGTGATACCGCAGCCGAGTTGATACTGACCTTGTCCGCACCGGCGTCAAATACACTCATCGCATCTGCGAACGTGCGTATGCCGCCTCCCACGGTGAAAGGAATGAATAAGTTTTGCGCTGTGCGCCGGACTGTATCAAGTAATGTTTTCCGGCCTTCATGCGTCGCCGAGATGTCCAGTAGCACGATCTCATCCGCGCCCGAAGCCGCATGCAATCTCGCCAATTGAACGGGATCACCAGCATCCTGCAGCTCCGTGAATTGGACTCCCTTCACCACACGTCCGGCATCCACATCCAGACAAGCGATGATGCGCTTGGTCAGCATGCGAACTCCTGGAAGTTTTTCAAGACACGCAAACCTGCTTCACCTGACTTTTCGGGATGAAACTGCACACCAAACGCCCTGCCGCGCTCGATCACTGCCGGGAATTCCCCGCCATACTCTGTTACTGCGACACAATCTTTGCTCATAATTCCGCTATAGGAGTGCGTGTAGTAAAAGAATTCGCCATCTTCAATTTCGTGCAATAACCGCGATTGGCCTCTCATACAAACCTTGTTCCAGCCAACGTGCGGCGACTTGACCTCTGTGCCAAACCGCTTGCATTCTTCTCTCAGCAAACCTAATCCGGAAACTCCGGGCGCCTCCGCACTTCCTGCAAACATCCATTGCATGCCTACGCAGATTCCCAAGAACGGCTTCCCTGCCTCGATCGCCTCCGATATCGGAGCGCGTAAATGAAGATCATCCAAAACTCTGGTCGATGCGAAATGTCCGACGCCCGGTAGCACTATCGCATCTGCCAGACGCACTACATCCGGATCGGATGTCACTGCTGCTCCTGCGCCGATGAAGCGGAACGCTTTCAGCACAGAAGTCATGTTGCCGGCGCGATAATCGACGATTGCGATCACAGTAGCCCCTTAGTGCTGGGTAGCATTTTCGCTAGACGCTTTTCCTTCGAGCACGCCACCCGTACCGCGCGTGCAAAGGCCTTGAACAGCGATTCGATCTTGTGATGGTTGGAACGCCCGTACAAGAGTTTGACGTGTACATTCGCCCGCGCTCCGCGTGCAAAGCCATCGAAGAAGTCGTGCACTAGCTCCGATTGCAAATCGCCCACTAATCGCGTGCGAACCTTTGTCTCGACCACACTCTCAGAGCGCCCGCCAAAATCCACAGCCGCCATGCCCAGGGTTTCATCCATAGGCATCAGAAAATATCCAGCACGGAGGATTCCGCGCTTGTTTCCAAGCGCCCGGTCAAATGCTTCTCCCAGTGCAATACCAACATCTTCCACCGTGTGATGTTGATCCACATCAAGATCGCCATCGCAGTTGAGATCCAGATCAAAAGCACCGTGCCGGGCGAACAGTTCCAGCATGTGATCGAAAAAACGGATACCCGTTGAAACCTTGTAACGTCCCCGACCCTCGATAGTAAGAGCAAGCCGGATATCGGTTTCATTGGTTTTGCGCTGCAGTCTTGTGGTTCTCATTTTGTTCCTCGCGCATCCACGGTGCCGGATAGCATGAGCTCGCCGCAGATTTCTTGCAACACGTTTATCAGCGTTGCAGTCTGTTCTAGCGTGCCGAGACTAATTCGCACGCAACCTGTGCAACCTGGGTCGCTGTTGCGATCACGCACCAGAATTCCCCGCTCGCGCATGGCCTTCACAAACTCAAGCCGCTTTTCACCAATACGCATCAGAACAAAATTTGCTTCACTGGGCCAGAACGAAATGCCCAGCGTCCTGAGTTCGGTCTCCAGACGACGCCTTCCGTCGAGCACTTGACTGACATAGTCGGCGATGTAGTCGGAATCGCCAATCGCCTCTTCCAAACACGCCAGCGCCACTCCATTCACGTTGTATGGAGAACTGACCTTTCTTACCAGCTTCATTTCCGCAGCATTCCCCATGAGCACGCCCACCCGAAAGCCAGCGAGTCCATACGCCTTTGAGAATGTTCGCGCGATAAATAAGTTCGGAAAGCGCGACAGCTCCGGAATGATGGTAACGCCGTAGAAGTCGTAATAAGCTTCGTCTAGAAGCACAGCAGCTTGCGGGGCGGCCTTCAAAATTGTGACCAAGTCTTTGTGCGAAATCACAGCCCCGGTCGGATTATTCGGACTGGCGATGGCAATCATTTTCGTCCGTGGACTCATCGCGGATAACAGCGCCGCAGCGGGAAATGCAAAGTCGGCGCCTGCTTGAACGGTGATCACCGTAGCGCCCGTCTGCTGCGCGTACAGTTCATACATGCTGAATGTCGGTACCGGGATAATTACCTCATCGCCGGATTCCAGAAACGTCTCGCACAGAACGTGGATGGCCTCATCTACGCCGTTGGTAAGCAGCAACTGGCTTGGCTGAACTCCAAAGAAGGCCGCCACTTTCTGCTCTACAAGTTCGCGTTCTGGATAACGCGTTAACTGGTCTTCCACGATCGCGTGCAGTTTCGCCATAACGCGAGGCGAGCAGCCGGATGTATTTTCATTGAAGTCGAGGCGCAGCCCATCGCGTCCGCTGAGTGGCGGATGATATTCCTTCATCCTTACGACAGCGTCTCGCGCTTTAAGCACGGTTCACTTCCATCCGCACCTTCACCGATTGCGCATGTGCCTTAAGCCCTTCGGCGTCCGCCAGACGAATGACTTGCGGCCCTAGTTTGCGAACACCCCCGCGCGAAATTTCTTGCACACTAATCACTTTCAGGAAGTCATTGACGCTCAGTCCGCCGCGGAAACGCGCGGCGCCTCCGGTCGGTAGAACGTGGTTGGGCCCTGACGCATAATCGCCTAATGGCTGCGCTGAGTAATCGCCGACAAAAATCGACCCCGCCGATTTGATCTTCGGGACATCTTCGTGCTCGACGGTCGTGTGCTCGCTGGCAATCGCATTCGCGACATCGATAGCTTCGGATTTTGTGCGAGTAACGATTACCAGACCATTTTGTTTCAGCGATTCCATCGCAATCGCATTTCCGCTCGCAAGCGTTAAGCACTCATCAATAACTTTGTTCGCGAGTTTGGGCGAAGTCGTTACGAACGCAACGCTAGTCTCCGGATCGTGCTCTGCTTGCGCTACCAGATCTGCAGCAATAAACGTTGGATTTCCCGTATGGCTCACAATGAGTGCCTCGGTGGGACCGGCGAGCATGTCGATAGCGCAATCGAATGCGATTAGTTTCTTGGCCGTAGTCACATATGAATTGCCAGGACCAACAATCTTATCCACGCGCGATACCGATTTTGTTCCGTACGCCAGTGCGGCAACAGCCTGTGCACCGCCTATTCGATAGAAGTTCTTTACGCCCAGCAGCGCAGCCGCGGCCAATGTTTCTCTCGCAGGCTTTGGCGAGACAACAGCAACCTCCGGTACGCCTGCAACCTGCGCCGGGATGACCGTCATCAGCAGCGTGGAAGGCAGTGGATATCGGCCACCAGGCACGTAGCATCCCACTCGTTCCAGCGGCCGTACGATCTGTCCCACGCGAACTCCAGGCTGCACTGTCCGCGACCACTCCTTTGGTTTCTGCCATTCGCAGAACTTTCGTATGTTGTTGGCCGCGAGTTTTAGTGCAGCGATGAAGTGAGGCTGATCCTTTCTCACCGACTTCAGCGCCGCGTTCATCTCTTGCTGCGACACACGCAACGACTGTCTCTTGTCGAACCCGTCCCACTTTGCCGAGTATTTTCGCAATGCCTCATCGCCGTTCTCTTGGATATCCGCAATGATCTTGCGCACCACCGGCTCCAGCGATGTACGGACAGAGCCGCGATTCACGAAGGCAGCAATCGCTTGGCGGCCTTTCGGCTCCCAACTCGAGACGATGCGCACTACATCACCACCTTGTTCAGCGGATATTCGACAATCCCCGTCGCCTTCGCCTCTTTCAATCTCGGTAAGACGTCGCGCACCACCGATTCTTCAAGGATCGTGTTCACTGCCACCCACTCGGAATTGCTCAACGCGGAGATCGTTGGAGAATTTAATGCCGGCAATACGCGCAGAACGTTGTCAAGGTCCTGCTTATGCACGTTGAGCATGAGGCCCACGCGACCTTGAGCTTCAATGGCACCGCGCAGCATCAGCGCGATGTTTTCAATCTTCTTCCGCTTCCAATCGTCCTGCCACGCAATCTTGTTTGCGATCAGCTGCGTTGCCGACTCCATCACCGTGTCAATGATGCGCAGCCGATTAGCCTTTAAAGAGCTGCCCGTTTCCGTAACCTCAACGATCGCGTCAGCAAGCACCGGTGGCTTAACTTCCGTCGCGCCCCAACTGAATTCCACCTTTACTGGAACGCCTTTCTGCTCGAAATAGTTCTTTGTTGCGTTCACCAATTCGGTTGCAATGATGCAGTCCTTCAGGTCCTCCGCCCTCTGATACGACGAATCCTGCGGCACCGCCAACACCCAGCGAACTTTGCCGCGGCTCTGCTTCGCATAAACCAATTCCGTAACGGTTTGTACTTCGAGTCCGCTCTCGGCGACCCAATCGTTTCCGGTGAGCCCGGCATCCAGCGCGCCATGTTCAACGTAGCGGGCCATCTCCTGCGCGCGAATGAGCATGCATTCGATCTCAGGATCGTCGATGGCCGGGAAGTATGACCTTCCATTCGCGTAGATATTGAAGCCGGCACGCGCAAACAGCGCGATCGTGGCGTCTTGCAAACTGCCCTTGGGGATTCCAAGGCGGATTTTTCCTTTTGCTTGCGCTTGCCTTCCAGTCACTTCGTCACCCCTATTTCGTTCGTATTTGCATTCGAGCCCAGCGAAAGATCTTTCGTGAAACATGACCGGGTACCCTCGTGACAAACCAACCCGTCGCCTTGAACGCGGACACGAAAAAGTAATGTGTCCACATCACAGTCAGTGCTGGCCGAGATCACTTCCAGGCGATTGCCGGAGGTCTCGCCTTTCATCCAAAGCTTCTGCCGTGTTCGGCTGTAGAACGTGACGAAGCCTGTCTTCATCGTGATCGCCAGCGATTCCGGATTCACAAACCCCAGCATCAGCACTTCACCATTGTCGGCGTCCTGCACGATCGCCGGGGCCAACCCGCCGAGTTTGTCAAAATCAATTCCTGCTGCTTGCGTTTCCATCATCATCTCCTGTCCTTTTCTGCATGTTAGTTAGGTTTCCAAAAACAAAAAGCCCGCTGAGCGATTACGCATCAGCGGGCCGGATATTTGCTTTGTTACCTTAAACCTCTATCCGCACACCTCCACCGACACGCCGTTTGCGTGGTGATGATGATGGTGCCGGTGAGAAAGTGAGTTCATTCGCATTCGAGAGTACATAAGCGATTTGGGGATTGTCAAGTCGGAAACGTATCTGCGAATTCTCGCGCCAGAAGAAAAACCCTGCCCAACAAGCAGGAGGATGCGCATGATTTGAAAGTATCCCGTTGTTACGGATTGCTGCCCGAAAACAACTCTTCGCCAGGCCCACCCATTCTGTCTTGGGCCACAGCGCGCAATTGTCCGTCTTAATCCTTCCAATCACATAAGTTAATGCCAACTATCCATAGATTCATATATTTCAGCGCCATTTCCTGATGGACGCCTCACTCGGATTACCCGACCGATTTCGTTTCGCAGCAGTCAATGTCTCCCTGTGTCACTATTATTCGTGCTGTCACATTCTGCGTCATTTCATCCATCTCTGGCTCTTGTCCTGCACTTATTACAGGTGCGTCCGGAGATAAAACCCGTCCGCTGCTCTTACACAAGATTGCGTTTCGCGGTCTAGTAGTAAGACATCCCCCCAAAAGCAGAAAACTACAAGAAACAAAAGAACAGAGGAGGAAGAATGCGGATTTCCCATATGCCCACGCTTCGAGCGTCGGGTCTTGCTCAGAACGCCGTACGATTTGCGGCGCTCTTAGTGGCGTTTACTCTTTTGGCCGTTCCTGTTTTCGCCCAGACTTCTGCGCGTCTGGACGGCACCATCCAGGATCAGACCGGGGCGGTTGTCCCGAACGCCAAGATCAGCGCCTTAAACATTAAAACTCATGCAGAAGAAAACGCTACTTCAAATAGTCAGGGAATCTTTACGATTCCTACGCTGACTCCCGGCATTTACAACGTCACCATCGAAGCTGCGGGATTCCAGCAGCAAGTGGTCAAAAACCTGGAACTCACCGTCGGCGCGATTGTCGCGCAAACCTACAAGCTAAAAGTAGGTCAGACTGTAGATTCGGTGGTTGTAGAGGCGAACGCGGTTGCAGTTTCCACCACTGACTCTCAGCTTGGCAGTGCGGTAAACATCCGTGACATCGATACGCTCCCACAGTTGAACCGTACCCCAATCAGCATTGCGGTGTTTCAGCCGGGAGTTCAGATCTCAACCCAGAACGGTGACGTCTCCTTTTCACACGTAAACGGACTCCGTGGTGGAAGCAACAACACCACCTTGGACGGTATTGACGTAAACGACTCACTGGTTCCCCGTCTTGGACTTTCGCTGACATCCAACAACACTGACTCGGTGCAGGAGTTCAAGGTTACGACCGAAGGCGGCAAGTCGGAATTCGGACGTAGCGCCGGTGCCCAGACTGAATTGGTTACGCGCAGCGGAACCAACCAGTACCATGGCGCAGCTTTTGACTATCTTCGCAATACGGTCCTGAACGCTAACGATTATTTCAACAACCAACAGGGTATTCCGGTTCCAAAATTCATCAAGAACATCTATGGTGGCTCCTTCGGCGGACCCATCATGCACGATAAGACGTTCATCTTTGGAAATTTCCAGGGAACCCGCCAGGCGCAGGAAACGGTCCGCACCCGTACCGTTTACACCGATTCCGCGAGAAACGGGCTCTTCACATTCAAGAACGCTGCAGGTGTGAATACAACTTACAATATCTTTGCCAATGACCCCCGTGGCAAGGGTCTCGATCCCGCGATGGTGCCGATCCTTGCTGCGATGCCGCATGGGACTAACTTTAACGCGGGCGATGGACTGAACACCCAAGGGTTCAGCTTCAATAACCCCACTCCCCAAATTGAAGACCAGTTCACGATTCGTGGTGACCACAACATCACCAAGAACAACAAAGCCTTCCTGCGTTGGAGCTGGCAGCGCAACTCTGCCGTGGACGCACTGAACAGCGCTGACGCAACTTTCCCTGGTCAGCCGCAAGGAACCCAGGGCGGAAAGCGTTGGGGATATGCGATCGGAGACGATTGGACTTTCGGAAGCTCCTGGGTGAACGAGTTCCGCTTTGGTCACCAGAGCGCAACCACCTCCTTCTTGCGTCCGGGCCGCCTCGCCGGTCCAACCATCATCACCAATTTAGTGACTGACCCCTTCAACCCTGCATTTGCACAAGGCCGCAATTCGCCAGTCAACGATCTGACTGACAACATGACCAAAGTGCACAACAATCACACCTTCAAATGGGGAACCAACATCCGTTATACGTTGCAGACGGGCTTCAACGACAATGGAATTTACCCCAACGTCACCGACTCTGCTACAGCAAACGGCAATGCACCTGCCATTCCGGCCGCGCTTACTGCTGCGGAAGCCGGTTTGAGTGCGACACAGATAAACACGGTAAATCAACGATTCAGCCAGCTCTATAACGATCTGCTGGGCCGTATTGATGCAGTTACTCTCACATTCCTGAGCACTGACCTGAAGACCTTCCAAGCCGCAGGCGCTACTCGGCAACGCGATTACACCCTGAAAGAGAGCGGTTATTTCTTCCAGGATGATTGGCGTATCCGTCGCAACCTGACCTTGAACCTTGGTCTCCGTTATGAAATTTACGGAGCGCCCATTGAGAAGAACGGGATTCAGGCTGTGCTTGATAACAACAGTTTGATTGATGGCGTTCACCAGTTCACGAACCTGGCAGTAACCCAGGGGAGCAATTGGTACGGCATCGATCGCAACAACTTCGCTCCTCGCGTCGGTTTTGCCTGGGACATCTTTGGTGATGGCAAGACTGCACTGCGTGGAAACTTCGGTACCTTCTACGATCGTACGATCGGTGCCGCGGTAAATCAGGTGGATGGTCTCACCCCGGGCTTCGCCGGTTCCGGCCTCAGCACACCCAACGCGACAGGCACTGACGTCCGTTACTCTGACGGCATTCCAATTCCGGCAGCTCCGGCAGCTCCAGTCACATTGCTTCCGGTAAGCAATCGTGCCACTAGCATTGCCCTGGTCAATCCAAACCTGCGCAGCGGCTATGTGCAAAGCTTTGGGTTGGGTGTGCAACGCGAGTTGGCCAAGAACACAGTTCTTGAAGTTGGATACGTCGGCAACCGTGGAATCAAGCTGTTCATGGCTCAGGATCTCAACCAAGTAAGAATCGGTGGAGATTTCCTGACGTCGTTCCAGCAGCTTCAGGCCTACCAGACCGGTGGTTCGGTTCCGGCTACCGCTCCAACGAACACGCTAACCAAGATGTTCCCAGCAACGGCTTGCAGCGCAACGCAGAACCCGTCGGGTACTGCAGCTGGCTGCGCGATCTTCGCGTTGGGAGCTACTAACATCCAACAAGGTCTTGCCGGTACGGTCGCCAACACACTGGATCGCACCTTCAATGCCAGATACGCGTTGGCAGGCGTTCCGCAGACTTATCTGCGAAATTATCCGCAATTCAACAACGTACAGGTGGGTGAAAACAGTGGCAGGTCTTACTACGACTCGTTGCAAGTCACGGTTCGTCGTTCGGCCGGTGCCTTGCGGTTGGTTGGTAACTACACTTACAGCCACAGCATCGACAACATCACGGTTGATCCTAACGGATTTACCTCACCCATCGACAACTACAACCCAGGCTTGAACAAAGGAAGCGGCGACTTTGACCATCGTCACAGCTTCAACGCTTCTGTCTCCTACACGTTGCCTTTCGGTCGCGGACAACACTTCGGCAGCAACATGCCGCGATGGCTGGATGAGATCGTAGGTGGCTGGGACATCGGTTCGTTGATCATCTTGCAGGACGGAACTCTGTTCACCGTCTCTGCACAGAGAGCAACTTTCAACAACGATGCGAATAGCCGCGCGAACTATACGGGCGATGTGCACGCTGGTTCCGTGCAATATCAACCGGATGGTAGCGTATTCTTCTTTACCCCTACCGATCTTGCCAACTTCGGATTCCCCGTAGCTGGCTCAATCGGCACCTCCGGACGCAACGCGTTCCGTGGTCCGCACTTCACCAACGTTGATTCTTCATTGGTGAAAGCATTCAAGATCACTGAACGTCAAAAAGTCAGCTTCCGCGCAGAGGCGTACAACCTGTTCAACCACCCGAACTTTGGTGGAATGAACACGAACATCACCACGCCGGCCACCTTCGGTAAATTCAGCAGCACGCTGGGTTCATCGGGCGGCGGCACCGGTGCACGCACTATGCAAGTGACTTTGCGCTACGACTTCTAAACCAAGTCAAAGCCAGAACTTGAGGCCAGCCGAAAGGCTGGCTTTTTTTTCGGGCGGTCAATCGGTGCCTCAAGCGAAACTCGCCTCTTAGAAGTGGTCCTCGTGCTGGATCTTCCCCGCGGGTTCGGGGACTGGCAGGCTGACGGATTTGCTCCAAGCGGTCGTTTGCCAATTATCTGCCAGTTTGCCTGTAGGAATAAATGGCGGCAGATCCATGCAGAGATAGTCGGCAAGCGGATACACGTAAGGTTCGTACACTTGACGCAACTCCCGGAGCCGCAGATCAGCTTCCGGGTCATCGCTGAGGTGGAATCCCTCCGCCACCAGGTTTGTACGCAAACGCGCGAGCTCATTGGGCGGTAGCCGATCCTTCCCCGGCTGTTGCGGCCCGGCGATGAAGATTTGCGCAAGGTCTACGAATGCGTGCCGGGCCATTGCGAAAGTGAGCTCTGATTGGTATTTGCAGATATGGTCGCGGCTTGCCATGAGCAAAGCGCAAGTGTCCAATATCGTTGTGAGTGAAGCCAACCACGATTGATTGCTGTGTTGCGAGCGGAAGTAACAAAGCACCGGGTAGGAGAGATGGCTCTCCATCAATTCGGCAGACCAACGCTCCCAATCGGCGAGCAATTTGCAGAGTTCCTCCCTGCCGCCTTCCTGACTGTGGCGGCGGAGCAGTTCTCCAGCGCTTGGCGGTGAACCCGCACGCGCATCCAAAAGGGAAATGTTGACTTCCCGCCGCGAAAACGATTGGTAGATCACCGGCAAATAGCCTATGACCACAGCGAGGAATCCAAAGCCCATGCCGGCCTCAGTCACTACCAGAATTCTTGCCAAACTTCCCCGAGGCACAACATCTCCCAGGCCAAGCGTAAAAAAAGTAGTGCCGCTCAGATAGACGTCAGTCAAAAAACTAATTGGATTGCCGTCCGGGGAATTTATGCGGGAGCCCAATCCCAGATGCATAAGCGCAAAACCAATAATTAATCCCACCGCCCAAAGGGCAAGCAGAAACAGCAGCGAAAGCGGTCCATAAAAGCTCAGGTGCAATTCACGTTTTTTTCGCGGCAGCCAGTGCACTAATGCTCTCCATGGCAGCCATGTACCACGATAGAACAGACGCGCCAACCGGAATTGTCGCGCGACTCGCCGCGGAAGCACCATTGTCTCGAAGGCGTCCCAGAGGATAACCAGCAACAGTGCACAACCGGAGATAGCGGCAAAGAGTCGCATTTGAGTTCAGTTCGTCACCCTACGATTTTATGAGAGCACTTCCTACTGTTGCTGTTGCCATCCGCCTCCGAGCGCGCAACATATCTGCACCAGCGAGTGAAGTTCACTGAGTTGCGCTTGTGCCAAAGTAAGCTGGGCGGCGAAATATCTTGTCTCGCTATCCAGCACTTCCAGATAGCTTGTGGCTCCACCCTTGATGCAACTTCGATGTTGGACGGGAGCTGCCGCAAGGAATTTATCCAAGTTGTCAGGGAGGAACGGAGCTGGCCAGCGAGCAGGCGTGAACATCCTTCAACCTGAAGTTGGCGTCAATCCACTAAGGGCTGGAGATTGGCGCGATGCTTCCGGAATACCTCCAACAGGCGCGGACAGTTTATATGAAATGAATAGCCTCAGCAAAAACAAGTCTCTCGGGTACGGTTGGCTCTGTGTGATCTGCTTAATGCTGGCCAGCATTGCGGGATGCAAGAAGTCCACGCAGGCCGCGAAGCCGCCACCGACAGATGTTGAGGTGGTCGAGGTGGAGCAGAAGGACGTTCCGATTTACGGCCAATGGATCGGAACCTTGGACGGATTCGTCAACGCCAATGTTAAGGCGCAGGTGACCGGCTATCTGCTCAGGCAGGAGTACAAGGAAGGCTCTCTCGTTAAGAAAGGCCAGTTGCTCTTCCAAATTGATCCGCGGCCTTTTCAGGCAACGCTGGACCAGACCAAGGCGCAATTAGCGCAAGCCCAAGCGCAGCTCGTCAATGCCGAAGCTAATCAAAGGAAAAGTCAGCTCGATGTGGAGAGGTACACCCCGCTCGCGAAACAGCAAGCCGCCACCCAGCAAGATCTTGACAACGCCATACAGACTAACCTTGCAAACCGGGCTTCAGTGGAAACTTCCAAAGCTCAGATCCAGGCGGCGAAAGCTGCTGTTGAAACTGCCCAGATCAACCTCAATTTCACCAGAGTGGTTTCACCTATTGATGGTGTTGCCGGTTTGGCACAGAACCAAGTCGGCGACTTGGTCAGCGCTGGCAGCAGCTCACCCATCACTACGGTTTCCACGGTTGACCCCATTAAAGTCTATTTCACTCCCAGCGAACAGGAATACCTCACCTTCAACAGGCAATTTCCCACCGCTGCCAGCCGTGAAGCGGAAGAAAGACGCTTACCCATCCAGCTGATTCTGGCGGACGGCACTACTTATGCGCATGAGGGCAGGGTCCAGTTTGCGAACCGGCAGGTGGATCAAAGCACTGGCACGATCCAGATCGCCGCCCTGTTTCCCAACCCTGGAAATATTCTACGTCCCGGAGGATACGGACAGGTCCGCGCAAGTACCAGAACCCAACGCGGCGCGCTGCTAGTCCCCCAGCGCGCGGTCAGCGACGTACAGGGAAGCTATCAGGTTGCCGTGCTCGACGGAGAGAACAAAGTGAGCGTCCGCAGCGTGAAGGTCGGAGACCGCGTGGGCAACATGTGGATCATTGCCGACGGGCTGAAACCTGGCGAGCGCGTTGTCGCCGAGGGCGTGCAGAAGGTCGCTCCAGGCGTGCAGGTGAATCCCAAGCCGTTTACCGCGCCGACCACCGCGGCGAAGGGCGGATAAGACTATGTCAAAGTTCTTCATTAACCGTCCTATCGTGGCGATGGTGATCGCGATTCTTACAGTGATCATCGGCGCCGTGACCATCGCAACTCTGCCCGTGGCGCAGTTCCCGAATATCGTCTCACCGGAGGTTCAGATACAGGCGACTTATGTCGGCGCAGACGCGGAGACACTTGAGCAATCTGTTGCCACCCCTATCGAACAGCAGATGAGCGGTGTGGACAACATGAACTACATGTATTCGTTGAACGCCACGGCTAACGGTCAAATGACCATGATCGTTGACTTCGACGTGAAAACGGACCCGAACCAGGACCTGATTCTCACCCAGATGCGCGAGACGCAAGCAGCATCTCAGCTTCCCGCTGATGTTACCAACTTCGGGATCACCGTCCAAAAATCTGTAACCTCGCCGCTCATGCTGATCACCCTGTACTCGCCCCACGGCTCCTACGATGCAGGGTTCCTGTCGAATTACGCTTACATCAATATGCATGACCCGCTGACCCGATCTCCTGGCATCGGTATTGTTCAGATCTTCGGCGCTGGCCAGTATGCGATGCGGATGTGGGTAAAGCCAGACCAGTTGGCCAAGCTGGGGATCACCGTCACCGATATCACCAATGCAATCCAGGCCCAAAATACGGTGAATCCGGCGGGTCAGGCTGGTGGCGAGCCCGCGCCTAAGGGCCAGGAATACACCTATGCTGTCCGTGCGCAAGGTCGGCTGGTGTCGCCGGAGGAGTTCGGGCAGATCGTAGTCCGTGAGACGCCAAATGGTGGGATCGTGCGAGTCAAAGATGTGGCTCGGGTGGAGTTGGGAGCTCAGGACTATAGCACCCTAAGCCGCATGAATTCGAAACCGGGTGCCATTATCGCGCTGTATCAGTTACCTGGCTCCAATGCCGTATCCGCCGCCTCAGGGGTTAGAAAGATGATGGCGGAGATGAAGCAGCGATTTCCTCCGGATGTAGATTACGTCGTCTCGCTCGATACCACGAAGGCTGTCACCTCTGGTATCAAGGAGATCGTCATCAGTCTGCTGATCGCGATCCTGCTGGTCGCTATCGTCGTTTACATCTTTTTGCAGGGATGGCGCGCGACGTTGATTCCGATGCTGGCCGTGCCTGTTGCCCTGGTTGGCACGTTCGTCTTCTTCCCGTTGTTCGGTTTCTCCATTAACACTATTTCCCTTCTTGCTCTCGTGCTGGCCATTGGCCTGGTGGTAGATGATGCAATCGTTGTCGTCGAGGCCGTAGAACGCCACATTGAAGAAGGTCTCGCTCCAAAAGACGCTGCGCTTAAAGCCATGGAAGAGATCTCCGGCCCGGTGGTGGGCATCGCGCTGGTGCTGTCGGCGGTGTTTATACCGACAGCATTTGTCCCAGGGATCACAGGCCGTCTCTATCAGCAGTTCGCGGTGACCATCGCCATTTCCGTGATCCTGTCGGCATTCAACGCGCTTAGCCTCAGCCCTGCCCTTGCTGCGCTGTTGCTCCGCCCAAAGAAGGAAAGCCACGGGCCACTGAGAAAGTTTTTCGACTGGTTCAACCGCGTTTTCGCACGCGCGACAGAAACTTATGTCCGTTGGAGCGGCGTCTTGATCCGCAAGAGCGCTATTGCGCTCGTATTGTTGGTCGTATTTGCCTTGGCGGCAGTCTTCTTCAGCAATAGAGTGCCGGGCAGTTTCCTGCCAGATGAAGACCAGGGTTATTTCTTCGTCAACCTCCAGCTCCCGGACTCGGCTTCACTGCAGCGTACGGACGAGGTAGCGAAAAAAGTCGAGACTATCCTTTCCCGATCGCCGGGGGTGCAGTACACCACCAGTGTCGTCGGTTTCAGCCTGCTTAGCTTTGTCCGAACCACCTACAACGCCTTCTTCTTTGTGACCTTGAATCCGTGGGAAGACCGCAAGACACGAGCAGCACAATATCAGGAGATTAAGGCGCGTTTGAATCAGGAGCTCAGCCAGATTCCACAGGGAGTCGCCTTCGACTTCGCTCCACCGGCGATTCCCGGCGCCGGCACTGCCGGCGGATTCACTTTCGTGCTCGAGGATAGGGCGGGTAAGGACATGCAGTTCCTGGCGGACAATACGAATAAGTTCATGGCGGCTGTTCGCAAGCGCCCGGAAATCGGCTTCGTCGCCACTACTTTGTTGGCCAGCGTGCCACAGCAATTCGTCAGGGTAGACCGGGACAAGGTGATTAAGCAAGGTGTGAACATAAGCGACGTGTACAAGACCATCCAGGCTTTCATGGGCGGCTACTTTATTAATTACTTCACCCAGTTTGGGCGTCAGTGGCAGGTTTACATCGAAGCGGAGGGCAGTTATCGGACAAGAGCTGAAAACGTAGGCCAGTTCTACGTGCGGAACAGTAACGGAAACAACGTGCCGCTCTCGTCATTGATCAGGATCGAGCCGCATTCCGGACCTGAGTTCACCATGCGCTTCAACGAGTATCGGAGCGCACAGCTCATCGGTAGCGCAGCGCCAGGCTATAGCTCAGGCCAAGCTATGACCGCCTTGGAAGAGGTGTTTGCGCAAACTATGCCACGCGAAATGGGGTACGACTACAAGGATATGTCGTTCCAGGAAAAGCAGGCCCAGCAAGGCGTGCCGCCAGCGGTGGTCTTCGGTTTCTCGCTGCTCTTTGTTTTTCTGATTCTCGCCGCACTCTATGAGAGCTGGTCACTGCCGTTCAGTGTCCTGCTGAGTACACCTGTCGCGGTCTTTGGCGCGTTTGCGGTGTTGTGGTTGCGGCGCGTATTGCTCAACGCTTTCTTGCCGAGTTACATGGTCCAGATCGAGAGTGATGTGTACTCGCAGATCGGATTGGTAATGCTTATCGGTCTCGCCGCCAAGAATGCGATCCTGATCGTCGAGTTCGCTAAAGATGAATACGAGCAAGGGAAATCCCTCGTTGACGCCACGCTCGCGGGCGCCAGACTCCGCCTGCGGCCGATTCTGATGACTTCGTTTGCATTCATCCTCGGTAACGTGCCGTTGTGGACGGCCTCGGGCTCTGGTGCTGTCGCCCGACAAATCATTGGCACCACGGTGATCGGTGGCATGCTGGCCGCGAGCGCGTTCGGCATCTTCCTTATTCCGCCTATCTTCTACTTGGTAGAGAAATGGTCGGGCGCCCCCAGGCAGGAATCTCTAGCCCGGATGCCGCAACCGGGTGGGACTTCAGGAAAACCCGCCCCGTCGGAGGGTGACTGAGATGAATCATTGGCGGAGGTCCGATGAAGAACAGCGCAAGGCACCGCCCATAATCAACCGATTCATCGGCATCCTGTTGGCGACGAGTCTTCTCGCCGGATGCACGGTCGGACCCAATTACCACAGGCCCGCGGTGCAGGTTCCAACTCTCTATCATGGCGCAAGCGATAACGCGCAGGCTCAGGCAGCATCCTACGCCGATCTCCCCTGGTGGCAGGTCTTTCAAGATCCTGTCCTGCAGGAGCTGATCCGGACGGCCCTTAAGCAGAACTATAACCTGCAGCTGGCGACCGAGCGCATCAATGCCGCGCGTGCTCAGCTTACCGTCACGCGCGCAGACCAGTATCTGCAGGTGGACGCGAGCGGTTTGGCGACGGATGGAAGGTTCTTCAGTGGCGGGTTTCCGGCCAAAACCAGATACAGCACCTATGCTGCCGACGCAACATTTCAGTTAGACCTTTTTGGCAGACTCCGGCGCGCGACCGAATCCTCACGCGCCCAGGTGCTATCCAGCGAGTACGCGCAAAAGACTCAGATCTTAACGCTGGTGAGCGACGTAGCGACCGACTATTTCGCCCTCCTCGCGCTTGATCTCCAACTTCAGATCGCCCGGGACACTGTCAAGACACAGACGGATGCGGTCGCACTCACAAAGCTGCGACTCCAGCACGGCGTCGCTACCAAGCTAGACGTCTTGCAAGCACAACAGGTGCTTGATACCGCGAACACGCAGATTCCCGAGCTGGAAAGACAGATCGGACAACTCGAAGACGCCCTCAGTATTCTTTTGGGCGATTACCCGCACGGCGTGGTACGAGGACGCCCGTTAGTAGAGCAACCCATTCCGCCCGAAGTACCTGCGGGTCTATCTTCGTCGCTGCTCTCCCGGCGTCCGGACATTCTCGAGGCCGAGCAAAACCTCGTTAGCGCCAACGCGCAAATCGGAGTCGCCAAAGCTGCTTTCTTCCCGCAGATTTCCCTCACCGGCTCCGGGGGCGGGGCTGCCGGACGCACGACTGTGTTCTCGACATTGCTAAATTCCAATCTAGGGACCTGGTCATACGGAGCGCAGGTCACACAGCCAATCTTCGAGTCCGGCAGACTGCGTGGCAATCTTCGAGTGGCCAAGTCGCAACAACGACAGCAACTGATCGCTTACAAGCAAGCTATCCAAGGCGCCTTTAGGGATGTTTCAGATGCCCTGATCGGTTATGAGAAGTTTCACAAAGTGCGTGCCGAACAGGAGATCACGGTCAAAGACCTCCGCGACAGCGTTGATACATCTCTCAAGCGCTACCGTGGGGGCATCGCCACCTATCTCGAAGTACTCGATGGGCAGCGTTCACTCTTTAGCGCCGAACTCACTTTGGCCCAGGACCGCGGTAATGAATACCAGAGTCTTGTGCAGTTGTACAAAGCGCTTGGCGGAGGCTGGCAGCATTAGAAATCCGAGAAGTTATGACGCTTCAACAATGCTTCCGGCATCGAGATGATGCGCATTCATGTTTACCTCGCTGGTGCAATCACGGGTGTGGATGGGTGGCGAGATTTCTTGACTGCCAATGTCGCAACAAAGATGAAGAGAGCCAGCAAGAACAACTGCGCAACTACGAAGGGAGGCTCGGACTGAGTTGGAGCTAAAGCGTTGAACACCGGAACCTTCAAGAATGTCTGAACGATCAAGACGAAAACATTGAAATAAAGAGCAATAAGCGCGCCGATCAAATAGATCCAACGCCAGGCCCCGGCAAGGTGAAAAACGTAGCGCGCCAAAATCGTTGGCACCAAGACGACCAACGACAGGGTTCCAACCACATGCGAAGGCAAGACCTTTTCAAACGGGAAGGCGAAGCCGCTCACGCTGGTGGCGACGGTCGTTACAAGAAAGAACGTAGTCCATTTTTCGAACTGCTTCCCGGAAAGCATTCCATACGCCACCACTACTCCCGAGAAGATTCCTAGCAAGCTGATCAACACATGGACGAAGGTAAATGTGGCTAATGACATTCCGAGGATCATGTTCAGTTCCTTTCAAATTTCATCATTGGACTCGCGCGCGTGCTCTCCCGATTCAATGTCATCCGTTTTCTTTTGCTGCTCGTTTCTGGATTTGTTCACGAAGGGCCGTTCCTTTATGCCTGAGCAACAGGAGGTATGTAAGGCGGCCATCGTCAATAAGTCTACTCAAGGACGATACTCACGTTGAAACAATCGGGAGTTGCTGGGGGATTAAAGCATAATGCAAAGCTGCGCGCCATTATCGCAGCACGCGATGTTTTTGATCTGCTCTGGCCGATGACTCACTTTGGCGCTTACCTATCCGGAAGACGCCCGTGGACAAGGGTGCGAATCCCCGGCAAGATTCGGGATTTAGTTGATTGCAATGGGCGGTTCAGCGCGTGACTACAGAGTTGCTCTTATCGAGTCGCATCCTCGATAAGCACTTTATTGCGCTCCAGCAGATTGCCGGTCGCGCGATCGAAGGCAGCCGTTGCGAGTTGATAGGCAATCAACGATTGAAGGTAGCTCTGTTCGGACTGCTCGAAAACGTTTTGCGCATCGAGCACAAAAAATATCGTTTGCGCGCCCAGCTCGTATTTACGCTGCTCTGCAGCCAACGTCTTTTTGGCGAGGTCGCGGGAGATCGCGGCTGCGGCGATCGCCAACTTGGATTTTTCAAGTTCGTGTACGGCATTGCGAACATCTTGATTGATCACCTGTTGCTTCAGGCGGAACTGGTACAAGTTGCTCTTCTTCGAAGTCAGTGCGGTGCTCAAGTCCGCTTTTGCCGCGCGATTTCGCAGAGGCAGGCGCAGTTCCAGGCTTACTCCGTAACTTGGAAAATTGAACGAGCCTAGCTGGTCCAGGGAGTCGCTGAAGCCGCCGGGGATGAATGCTCCCGAAGTAGCATCGATCTGGTTCCCGCCGCGGCCATTCGACGCATAGAAGCCGGTCAGATTGAGGTCGGGTTTCAAGTTGTTCGTTGCAACCTCGACATTGGTGTCATCGTTGGCGAGCTGCCAACGCACGGCTTGCAGTTCCGGACGCTTGCTCATGGCCATTTCTAACGCCGTCGGGATATCCACCACAGGCAGTTCGCCGGCAGGCTCTGGGTTTTCGGTGAGGACGACGTCCAATGCTGAGATTCGAGTATCAAGATCGGCGCCGATCGTGCGCCGCAGCTGGTCCTCAAGCGGCTTGATCGCGTACTCAGCCTGGATCACTTGCAGCCGCCGTTGCGCGACTGTGCCTTCCGAACGATAGATCTCCAACGGAGAAAGCGCGCCCAGTTCCAGAGCGCGTTTATCGCGCTTATACGATTCTTCTCCCAGCCGCAGCGACTCTCGCACGACGACGAGATTTTGTTGCGCCTGCACCAGCGCCCAATACTGGTTGATAGCGGAGAGAATCGCTTCGTTGAGTTGCGTCTCGAAATTCGCTCTCGACTGCTTTACGTTTCGCTGCGCCACCAGAATGGGAGCGCGGTTGATGGCAAGTCCTCTGCCCCGCAATAGGGGCTGCGCCAGAGTGAATGTTGTGCCCGAAGAAAACGACGGGTTGAAAGTGGCAAAACTATTATTGCTGGAAGACCGGTTCGTATTGAAGCTGATGCCCAGGTTTGTCCCGGTAAGGAATTTCTGAGTGTAAGCAGAAGAGGTGGGCTGCTCAAGATCACTGCACGGCGCACAACCGGCCAAACTCGAAGTTGTTGGAGTCGTCGAGCGTTGCGGTCGCGAACTGGCCGTCAGCACCGGATCAAACGGACTGTAAGCTTTCTGCACAGCGAACAGCGATTGTTCATACTGCAATTTGTTGATTCGGATCTCAGTGTTGTTCTGCAGCATGAGCTGGACAACGTGCTGCAAGCCCAAAGTCAGCTTGCCATTCGAAACAAACTCATCTACTCCCTGCGCTCCGGGAACCTGCGTCGCT
>JAOAPH010000146.1 GCA_025462835.1 Candidatus Angelobacter sp.
ATCGCCAATGCTGAGCGCCGTCGTTTGGCGAGTGACGGCAAGTACGTCTCGCTCGAGGATCTTCGGTCTAATGGCGACATCAGCATGCCGTCGAATACGCGTGGTCCGTACACCTACACGGTTGAGACCAGCGAGGCCGGATTTGTTGTAAGAGCAACCTACTCCGGCGCGGATTCCAGCGCTCCCCGGTCAATCAGTGTCGATCAGACGATGCAGCTCGTGACGGAGTAGCTCATCGCAGTCGGACAGCACATCATCCTGAGTACGCATCTATCGGCACATGCGCGTCCTTGTAACCGGAGGGGCAGGATTTCTCGGCTCACATCTATGCGATGCCCTGCTGGCTGAAGGCCATTCCGTTTGGGCGGTCGACAATCTTCTTACTGGCAGTCTGAGCAACATCACTCACCTGAAGAATGAACCGCGATTCGTCTTCCACGAAGTCGACATCTGCAGCCCGCAACTATTGACGTACGGCAAATTTGATTTTGTCTTCAACTTCGCTTCACCGGCAAGCCCTGTTGACTATTCCGAGCATGGCATCGCGACTCTACAAGTAGGTTCTCTCGGGACAATGAACGCGCTCGAAGTTGCGCGCCGCAGCGGTGGCAAATTTCTGATGGCATCGACCTCAGAATGCTATGGCGACCCTCCGCCGGAGGCTCATCCGCAGAAAGAGAGCTATTGGGGGAATGTTAATCCCATCGGTCCGCGTTCGGTTTACGACGAAGCCAAAAGGTTTTCAGAGGCACTTACCATCGCATACCGGCGATATCATTCCGTGGACACGCGGATCGTGCGCATCTTCAACACCTATGGCCCGCGATTGCAGATGAATGATGGCCGCGTCATCTCGAACTTTATGCGCCAGGCTTTGCGCGGAGATCCGCTCACTATTTATGGCGATGGCAATCAAACGCGCAGTTTCTGTTACGTGAGCGACGAGATTGACGGCATTCTGCGCTTAGCGCATTCCGATGAGTCCGGACCGGTGAACATCGGCAGTCCCCATGAGTTTACGATCTTCGAATGTGCGCGGCTGGTGCTGAGAGTCACCGGATCGAAAAGCAAACTAAAACTCTGCCCGTTGCCGCAGGACGACCCTAAACAGCGACGTCCAGATATAAGCATGGCCCGCGCCGTGCTTGGCTGGGAGCCAAAAATACAGCTGGAAGAAGGATTGAGATTATCGCTGCCATACTTCCAGGAAGTCATGGCAGAGATGCCGATTGCGGCCTGATTGCAAGCTCAAAGCTACAAAGGCTGATATTCTTTGCTCATGATTAGACTGCTGCTCAATTGGTTTCTAAGCGCGTTGAGCCTGTTGATCGTCACCCGCATCGTGCCCGGATTTGTTGTGACCGGCTTCGGTCCCGCGCTGTTGGCCGTGATTGTGATCGGGCTGGTGAACGGCACGCTGGGATTATTTCTCAAACTCATTACCTTCCCGCTCACGATACTTACGCTGGGAATCTTCTGGCTCGTGATCAACGCGCTTATGCTAATGGCCGCCAGTGCTCTGGTCCCCGGATTCAAGGTTCAAGGATTCTGGCCGGCATTTCTGGGAGCTATCGTGCTCAGTATTGTGAATCTGATAATGCACTGGCTTGTCCGCATGCTCACCGCGGCACCTAATAACACCGTTTTCTAGCATTAACCTGGCACAAGGAAAAAGGGCGCGAACTCCGCGCCCTCTTTTTTCTGTGAATATCAGCTCAGTTACTTCGCTGCTGCCAACCGCTTGTTGATCTCGTCCCAATTCACAACGTTCCACCAGGCCGAAAGATAATCTCCGCGCCGGTTCTGGTACTTCAAATAATAAGCGTGCTCCCAAACGTCGTTGCCGAAGATCGGAGAGAGGCCGTCAGTCATTGGATTGTCTTGATTGGGTGTGCTCACCACCTGCAATTTGCCTGATGAATTCTTTACCAGCCATGCCCATCCGGAACCGAATTGCTTCAATCCGGCGTCGTTGAATTGTTTCTGGAAATCCTCAAAGCTGCCGAAGGTGCTCTTGATCGCGTCGGCAATTGCTCCTGTTGGCTTGCCTCCGCCGTTTGGCTTCATGATCTGCCAGAACATGGTGTGGTTTACGTGTCCGCCACCATGGTTGCGAACTGCAGTTCGGATGTCTTCGGGAACGCTCTTCAGGTCGCGCACTAATTCTTCCGCGCTCTTCGAAAACAATTCAGGATGCTTTTCGACCGCCGCATTCAGGTTGGTGATATAGGCGGTGTGGTGCTTGCCATAGTGCAGTTGCATAGTTTGAGTATCGATATGCGGCTCCAAAGCCGCAAAGTCATAGGGCAGGGGTGCTTGTGTATAGGCCACCAGTATTCTCCTTCAAGACGAAAGACGCGTTTGTCACTATAAATGATGCCGCGAAGAACTACTCGGCGTCAGGAATCTTTGTGCGCCGTTCGGAGCAGCACCATTGTGCCGTCTCCGACCAAAAAGAGTAACGGCGAACCCGGGTTGAAATCAGAATACAGGCACGTAAATGGATGCTAAAATTCCAGCGAAGAGAGAAGCGCATTGCTGATCGTCGGATCGCGCATGTCCTAGCGCCAGCCGATTTCAAGGAGGCTTGTCGAGTTGGAAGATAAACGTCGTTCGGGCCCCCGTTCTGTGATCTGCCTGCCTATTTCGGTTAAGACCTCCACTGACGAGGTTCCCCGGCCCGTCCATCTCCGCGATATGAGTGCCCATGGCATCGCTGTTTTCGCTGACTTCGCGGATATTGATCCGATGTCGCAGATCGAGGTGATCGTCTCCGTACCCTACGAGATCTCACTGACGGAAGAGATTCAGGTGCGTTTGGGCGGGCAGGTCATCCGCGTGGACAACGACTCGGAAGACCGCCGCAGCATCGCTGCGTCACTCTTTCCCATCGCCGCTCTCGGCCACGCGTAATTTGTCGCCCATTCTTGCTTCGATTTCATAGCAGCCATATTGCTGGTAGACTTTGTACATTCAGCTCTGCTGGATGACCAATCTCAAAATATTCCAGGCGGACATGAGATACAGGAACTCCCAATCGTTTTGGAAATTCAGCTTTGCTTTACTGCTAGTTGCGCTCACGGGATGCAACGGCTTCTTCACTCCGCGCACAGACCCCCCCGCGCCCACCACACCGAAATTTGCGTTCGTAGCTAACTTTCAAAACGCAACCGCCGGCTCGATATCTATCTTCTCCATCAACTCTACAACCGGTTTGCTGACAACTGTGGGCAGCGCGGTTTCAACAGCGAGCAATGGCCCCGCGGCACTGGTCATAGTTGGCGGCAAGTTCCTGTATTCCGCAAACGATGCGGGCACGGTCTCCGCTTTTACGGTCAACTCCAGCACCGGCGCACTCACCACGATCTCGGGATCTTCATTCAACACCGGAGGTAGTAATCCCAATGCGATCGTCGCCGACACTTCCGGCAAGTTTCTTTACGTTGCCAATTCCGGTAGTGATGACATTACCGCTTTCTCGATCGACGCCACTACGGGCAGCCTCACTGTAATCGGGAGTCCAGTGGTGACCACGTCTTCCGGTACTGCTGCCCCTCCCGTCGGTTTGGCAACGCACCCCAATGGCAAGTTCCTTTATGCTGCGTTGGATTCAGCCGGAGTTTCCGTCTTCTCCATTAATGCGACGACTGGCGCGCTAACATTCGTGAATACTGTGCCTGCACAGTCGGGCACTCATCCGCAGTCGATCACTGTTGAGAAGACGGGCAAATTCGCATACGTCGTCGACGGCGTAAGCGCAATTGACGAGTATTCGATCGATAGCACCACCGGTAATCTGACGTTGTTGGCATCGCCCAATTCGACGGTTGCAGCCGGCACTGTGCCCATCGTCATCACTGCCGACAGCACGGGCAGTCACGTGTATGTTGCCAGCCAAAGCAGCAATAATGTCTTTTCCTTTGGCATTCTCACCACAGGCGCGCTGTCCCCGATCGGAACCGCTGTGGCGACAGGAGCCAGCCCTTCTGCTGTTGCGATTGAATCGTCGGGGAAATTCGTTTACGTAACAAACTTCAGCGGATCTCCCGATATTTCCATTTACTCGATCGACTCCACGGGGAAACTTGTCTCAGCAGGAACGGCCGGTTCGGGTGTGAGCCCGGCCAATGCCGCTTCCATCGCTTTCTTGTAGCTGCTGCTAAGATTGTCTTATTCCTGTGAGCTTTGTATTTAACCGAATGAGAACCACGCATGTGCGCGCATCAATAGCGCGGCAATCCCCAAAACTTCTTCCAGCTATCTTCCTGTTTTTCCTGTCAGCGATTTTCGGCGGATGTGGCAGGAATTCACGTGCCGGCGGCACCGAAGACGCCTACGTTTCTGCCCCGCAAGTCGCGCTTCGCGATCGCGTAGCAGCCGTTTACAACAAGGTGGGCTTTGTCGGGAATGGCGATCGCGTGCGGGTGCTGGAGCGTAGCTCGAACAAACGCTTTGTGCGTGTCCGCGCAGCCGACGGCAAAGAGGGTTGGATCGAGCAGCGCTACCTTGTCGGACAAGATATCTACGACGGCTTCGCAAAGTTGGCGCAGGAGAACTCCAAAACGGTCTCACAGGCCACTGCAGTTACCCGGCGCATTGTAAATTTGCACGTTCTGCCCGCCCGGGATTCAGACAGTCTTTACCAGCTGAAAGATGCCGCAAAGGTCGAGCTCCTGAAACGTGCATCCACTCCAAAAGGCGGACTGAAGGCGCTGCCGAAACCAGAGAAGGCTTCCGAGCCTTCCAGTTCCGATGAAGACAAAAAGAGCGCTGCGGAAGATGAGCCCGCGCCGAAGATTGAACCCAAGTCCAAAAAGATTGCGACTGCGCCGACCGGGATTGGAATGGAAGATTGGTGGCTCGTTCGCGACCAGCAGAAGCGAGTCGGTTGGCTGCTCGGACGGATGCTCGATGTGGACATTCCACTGGAAATTGCCCAATATGCCGAAGGTCAGCGGATCATCGCCAGCTTTGTGCTAAGCGAAGTCACAGTGCGCGACGAAGCCTCTACGGACGGGACCGGGACGAAGAAGATTCCACAGTATGCGGTACTGATGTCGGAGCCGCGAGATGGCATGCCTTTCGACTTCAACCAGGTGCGTGTATTTACATGGAATACCAAGCGGAGCCGCTACGAAACGGCTTATCGGGAGAGACTCAATGGTGAGCTGCCCTTCCTGGTGAGCAACGAGAGTTTCGGGAAAGAGGGCACCCTGCCTGTCTTCACGGTGCGCTTGCGTGACGCTGACGGCAAATTACTGGAAAGAAAGTACAAAATGAACGGAGTCATGGTCCGCCGGGTACTCGCCCCCGGTGAAGCGCCCACGGTGGCAAAGCGCCGTCGGTGATTTCCCTCAGAAACGTCTCTTACAGACGCAAACCCCAAGGCACTTTCCCTCATCACAATCAAAATGGCGGAAAAAGTTAAAGATCTGAACCTCGAACGGGATTATAAGAAGTACCTGTATTTCATAGATGGTAGCGGGAACGTCTGCCGAAAATCCAAGTCTGGCGAGGGTGCAAGCGAAGTGCTGGTTGAAAAAGCCGTCGACCGCGACAACAGCTATCTTTACTTCATCGACAAAGATGGCGATGTTGCCCGGGCTAAACGTGCGACTCGCGAAAAGAAAAAAGCCGCATAATTTATCTGGGGAACCTAGCCCCCGGCGGTCGTTGGGGCGAACTGAAAGACCGCTTTCTCGCTTGACCACACAACCTTGCCACATGATGGTATTCCGCGATGTTCGGCAGCAACTGCCGGGATCGCAACTTCGTTCAGAGCTGTTGTCCGAAGTTGAAGCCTTACATTGTGCGCAAAGTGCTGATCTGGAAAATCTTCTGATGAGTGTCTTCCTGAGGGCAGGGGAGCTGGAATGTGCACTCACGGATCTCGCGGAAGCCGATTCCACAATTCAAAGCCCTTCGTCCGCTCTGCTCACCAAGGTCACAGATCTGATTGCTCAGGCCCTGCTCTCTCCAGAGCGGACCAGAGAAATAGCTACAACAGCTTCGGCCCTCATGCGGCAGGTAGATTGTCCGGCTACCGTTCAAGTCTCGCCGCCTGAAGGGTTTTGTTTTTACGCGCTGCATCCGTTCGACTATGTCGAATGCGCGCGGAATCTGAGCCTGTCAGCTTCCGGAGAGGTGCTGGTTATTGGCATCCGCAGCATGGGCACAACGTTGAGCGCGATCGTCCGGGCGGCAGTGATGCAACGCACTGGACACGAGGCGCAAGCGCGCCGGATCACTGTGCGCCCGGACGGTCATCCTTATGACCGCACTTTGAACCTCAAAGAACATGAGCGCGAGACTATCCTCGACCACAACGGACGCTCGGCTCTGTTTCTTGTAGTCGATGAAGGACCCGGGCTTAGTGGCTCTTCGTTCCTTTCTGTCGGTGATGCGCTGACCGCTTTGGGCGTGTCAAGAGATCGAATTCGTTTCATGTGCAGCAGGCATGCCGATCCTGACGCTCTGGTTTCGAACGATGCTGCTGCGCGCTGGCGCAGCTTCAACTCCATTGTGGCATCGCCGACCCGGCATGCTCCGAACTCTGATGTGGTTCCGATTTCGGGCGGGCACTGGCGCAGTCGAGTCCTTGCGGACGCAAAATATAGTTCCACAAAATATCGCGATCCAGAAAATTGGCCGGCTGTATGGGAACAACTCTCACCGGCAAAGTATCTGTCAAAAGATGGAGGAGTCGTATTCAAGTACGAAGGACTGGGCCGGTACGGCGCGGCAGTCAGCAAGCGGACCCAGATTGTGGCTGAAGCAGGTTACACCGTCACGTCTTCTGTTTCGCGAAATGGTTTTGCAGCTTACCCATGGATCTATGGCAGACTGCTATCTACCGACGACGTCTCTTCTGAGCTGCTCCGGAAAATCTCCGAATACATCGCCTTCAGATCACGAGCTTTCCAGGTTGGCGATGCCGAACCAGCGACGCTCGAAGAGATGGCAAGATTCAATTTCGACCTCCTTGCCGGGCGCGAAATGAATCGTAACTTTCAGCTGGCGGTCGAGCGTCCAGTCATCGCCGATGCTCGCATGATGCCGCACGAATGGATCAGGGTTGATGACACGGGGCAACTACTGAAGCTGGATTGCGCTGCCCACGGCGACGACCATTTTCTTCCCGGCCCGGTGGACATCGCTTGGGACCTCGCCGGAATCATTCTGGAATGGCAGCTAAGTGAGGATGCTCGCGACTTTTTTCTGAGTTGTTATGAACAGGCTTCTGGTGATCGCCCGCGCCCGCGCCTGCAAAATTATTTGATCGCCTATTCGGCTTTTCAAGCTGGATATAGTGAGATGGCCGCATCGGCCATAGGAATTTCAGATTCGGAAGAGAGTAGGCGGTTGATACGCGATCGTGATCGCCATCGTAGAGAACTCATCAAACATGAAGCTGAGCACATGGCGCAGCCGACGGCAGCTATGAATAGAACTCCGCAATTGCTGACACCACCGTCGCCTGTTCTTCTGACGTAAGTTCCGGGAAGATCGGCAACGCAAGAACATCCTTCGCTGCACGTTCGCTTTCCGGCAAATCTCCCTCTGCATAACCGAGATATCCAAAGCACTGTTGCAAGTGCAAAGGCACCGGATAATAAATCTCAGAGCCGATGTTTTTCTTTGTCAGGAACGCACGAAGTTCATCCCGCCGCTCTGCGCGGATCACGTACTGATGGAAGATGTGGAACGCCTGCGGCATCCGTTTCAAGAGTCGCACAGGCGATTGCGACTTCGCGGATGGATTGCTCGGCCCCAGCAGGCCTGATGACTTGAGCAGCAAATCATATGCGTCGGCGCGCTGCTTACGTTTTGCATTCCAGTCTTCGATGTAGTTCATCTTGACGCGAAGAATGGCCGCTTGTATCGCATCCAGGCGGCTGTTCCAACCGATCTCTTCGTGGTAGTAACGTTTGCTGCTGCCGTGGTTGCGCAGCAAGCGCACATGCTCAGCCAATTTGGAGTCATTGGTGGTGACAAGACCGCCGTCGCCGAAGCAGCTCAAATTCTTCGTAGGATAAAAGCTGAATGCCGATGAGAGGCCGATACTGCCTGCGCGCTTCCCGCGCCAAGCTGCTCCAAAGGCTTGGGCGGCATCCTCGATGATGGTGAGCTTGTATTCCGATCCTATGCGCGCCAATTCGTCCATGTCCGCGCACTGTCCGTAAAGGTGTACGGGCAGGATTGCTTTAACCCTCGAGGGCCGCGATCTCTTTACACGATTTTCGATCGATACCGGATCAATATTCAAAGTAGCGGCATCAACGTCGACGAAGATCGGCCTGGCGCCCGTGCGGGCAATAGCGCTGGCGGTAGCGAAGAAACTAAAAGGCGTGGTGATGACTTCATCGCTGGGCCCAATTCCGCTGGCAAGCAATGCCAGCCAGATGGCGTCCGTACCGGATGCACAACCGATACCGTGCTTCGCCCCGAGAAAATCCGCCGCCTCGGATTCAAAGTCCGTAACTTCCTTGCCCATGATGTATTGCTGTGAGGCGCAAACTCGTTCCACAGCTTCGTTGATCTCAGAGCGAATCCCGGAATACTGCCGGGAGAGATCCAGCATGGGGACAGAAGCGTTTTTTCGCGCTGCCGGTGCAACGGTGGCCTTTCGTGAAACGGCCAAGGACTTTTTCATACCTGCCTTTTTGAATGATAAGCGAGAAATCTTATCATCGGGCACTGATGATGAGCTAGTCTTCCGCGAAGCGTCCTTTGACGTCTGGGGACAGACCGCGTTCTAGACAGGATTTTTTGACAGCAACTAATGTCAGAATGACATTCCTTCCTACTGGATTCCATATACATTGCTGGAGCAAGTTCGGATTTCCATACCGGAACGCGGCACGGCCAAAGGTAAGTTGCTGAAAACAAAACTCACCCACTCTTCCCAAGGCCCAGCAACTTTGGACTGCTGATTGCACTCGTAACCGCAAGATCCCCCCTTTACAAAGTTTTCCCTAAGTAGTCTCAAGACAAAAGCTAAAGCTCAAGAGAAGTACAGAGGAGGAAGAATGCGGATTAACCATATGCCCACGCTTCGTGCGTCGGGTTTTGCTCAGAACGCGGTTCGTTTTGCGGCGTTCTTAGTGGTGTTTACTCTTTTGGCGGTTCCTGTTTTCGCCCAGACATCTGCACGTCTAGACGGCACCATTCAGGATCAAACCGGGGCGGTAGTGCCCAATGCCAAGATCAGCGCCTTAAACATTAGAACTCAGGAACAGGAAAGCACTACAGCGAACAGCCAAGGCTTCTTTACGATTCCTACGCTGACACCCGGCACCTACAACGTCACGATTGAAGCCGCGGGATTCCAGAAGCAGGTGATCAAGAACCTGGAACTGACCGTCGGCGCGATCGTTGCGCAGACTTACAAGCTTAAAGTAGGTCAAGCTGTCGATACGGTGGTTGTGGAAGCCAATGCTGTAGCGGTTTCAACCACTGATTCTTCACTCGGCAGCGCAGTAAATATGCGCGACATCAACACTCTGCCGCAGTTGAACCGTGGTCCCATCGCCTTGGCTGTTTTCCAGCCCGGCGTTCAGATCTCTACACAGAACGGCGACGTCTCTTTCTCGCACGTAAACGGACTTCGCGGTGGCAGCAATAACACCACCTTGGACGGTATCGACGTGAATGACTCGTTGGTTCCCCGTCTCGGACTTACACTCACATCCAACAACACTGACTCCGTTCAGGAGTTCAGGGTAACGACTGAAGGCGGCAAGTCAGAACAAGGACGCAGCGCCGGTGCTCAGACTGAATTGGTTACGCGCAGCGGAACCAACCAGTATCATGGCGCAGCATTCGACTACCTCCGTAACACCGTCATGAATGCCAATGATTACTTCAACAACCAGGCTACTCCTCTGATACCGGTGCCAAAGTTCATTAAGAACATCTATGGTGGTTCCTTCGGTGGGCCCATTATGCACGACAAGACGTTCATCTTTGGCAACTTCCAGGGCACCCGCACGGCACAGGAAACGGTCCGTACACGTACCGTTTACACCGATTCCGCCAGAAACGGGATTTTCTCATTTACTAATGCTGCAGGCGGCATCTCTACCTACAACATCGTTGCCAATGACCCGCGTGGTAAGGGCATCGATGCACAGATGGTGCCCATCCTGGCTGCGATCCCGCATGGGAACAACTTCAATGTGGGCGATGGACTGAACACACAAGGGTTCAGCTTCAACAACCCGTCAGGTTCCTATGAAGACCAATTCACGATCCGTGGTGACCACAACATCTCCAAGACCAACAAAGCATTCCTGCGTTGGAGCTGGCAGCGCAACTCTGCCATTGACGCGTTGAACGGCGCTGATGCAACCTTCCCAGGACAGCCGCAAGGAACCCAGGGTGGAAAGCGTTGGGGATATTCGATTGGAGACGATTGGAGTTTCGGAAGCACTTGGTCAAACGAGTTCCGCTTTGGTCACCAGAGCGCGACCGTTTCCTTCTTGCGTCCGGGTCGCCTCCCCGGTCCAACCATCATCACCAATCTGGTGACTGATCCCTTCAACTCTGCTTTCGCACAAGGCCGCAATTCGCCAGTCAATGACTTGACTGACAATGTGACCAAAGTGCACAACAACCACACATTTAAGTTCGGCACCAACATTCGCTATACGTTGCAGACTGGCTTCAATGACGGCGGAATTTATCCCAACGTCACCGACTCTGCTACAGCCAATGGCAACGCGCCTCCGATTCCGGCGGCTCTCACTGCTGCGGAAGTCGGTTTGACAGCCGCGCAAAAGGCGACCGTTGAAAGCCGGTTCAGCAATCTCTATAACGATCTGCTGGGCCGTATTGATACAGTCACCCTCACATTCCTGAGCACTGACTTGAAGACCTTTCAGGCTCCGGGCGCTACCCGGCAACGCGATTTCACCCTGAAAGAGAGCGGGTATTTCTTCCAGGATGACTGGCGTATCCGTCGCAACCTGACCCTGAACCTTGGTCTGCGTTATGAGATCTATGGTGCACCCATCGAAAAGAACGGGATTCAGGCTGTCCTTGACAACAACAGCCTCATTGATGGTGTCCACCAGTTCACGAACCTGGCAGTTACTCAGGGGAGCAACTGGTACGGCATCGATCGAAATAACTTTGCTCCGCGCATCGGTTTTGCCTGGGACATCTTTGGCGATGGCAAGACTGCACTGCGTGGCAATTTCGGCACCTTCTACGATCGTACGATCGGCGCCGCTGTAAGTCAGGTGGATGCTCTCTCGCCAGGGTTTGCCGGTTCCAATGCAACATTCCCTAATTCCGGCGGAACGGACGTCCGTTATTCTGACGGCATTCCGATCCCTGCCGCTCCGGCAGCTCCAGTCACGCTGGTTCCGGTAAGCAACCGTACAACTAGCGTTGCTATCGTCAATCCAAACCTGCGCAGCGGCTATGTGCAAAGCTACGGGTTGGGTGTGCAACGTGAGTTGGCAAAGAACACGGTTCTTGAAGTCGGATATGTGGGTAACCGTGGAATTAAGCTGTTCATGGCCCAGGATCTTAACCAAGTACGTATTGGTGGAGACTTCCTGACCTCGTTCCAGCAACTCCAGGCCTTCCAGGCGCTGCCAGTTGCCCAGCAAACCGCAGCTAACGCGCCTACCAACACACTGACCAAAATGTTCCCGACAACAGGTTGCACTGCGACGCAGAACCCTTCAGCTACCGCAGCTGGTTGCGCAATCGTCAAGCTTGGAGCAACTAACATCTCGCAAGGTCTTGCCGGAACAGTGGCAAACACTTTGGATCGTAACTTGAACTCACTATATACACTTGCTGGCGTTCCGCAGACTTATCTCCGGAATTACCCGCAGTTCAATCAGGTGCAGGTGGGAGAAAACAGTGGCCGGTCTTACTACGACTCGTTGCAAGTCACGGTTCGTCGTTCGGCAGGAGCATTGCGTATGGTGGGTAACTACACCTACAGCCACAGCATCGACAACATCACGGTTGATCCTAACGGATTTACCTCACCCATCGACAACTACAATCCAGGGCTGAACAAAGGTAGCGGTGACTTTGACCATCGTCACAGCTTCAACGCTTCCATGTCCTACACCTTGCCTTTCGGTCGCGGACAGCATTTCGCCGGCAATGCACCACGCTGGCTGGATGAGATGATTGGTGGCTGGGATGTGGGCTCGTTGATAATCCTGCAGGACGGAACATTGTTCACGGTCTCCGGACAGAGAGCAACGTTTAACAATGACGCCAATAGCCGCGCGAACTATAGGGGCGATGTGCACGCTGGTTCAGTGCAATATCAACCGAATGGTAGCGTCTTCTTCTTCACTCCTGCCGATTTCGCCAACTTCGGGTTCCCGACGTCTGGCTCGATCGGTACATCTGGCCGCAACGCATTCCGTGGTCCGCATTTCACCAACGTAGATGCTTCACTGGTGAAAGTGTTCAAGATCACTGAACGCCAAAAGGTCAGCTTCCGTGCAGAAGCCTACAACCTGTTCAACCACCCGAACTTTGGTGGAGTGACTTCGACCACGAACACGAACCTCAATTCGCCATCCACCTTCGGTAAATTCAGCAGCACGCTGGGTTCATCGGGCGGCGGCACCGGTGCACGTACCCTGCAATTGGCTCTGCGCTTCGACTTCTAAACCAAGTCAAAGCCAAAACTCAAGGCCAGCCGCAAGGCTGGCCTTTTTTTGTTCAACACATGAATTTCTATCCCCAGAGAGGCAGATGGCTTGCTGCTCCCATGAAGAACAGCATCGGCACGGACAGGACAAAATTTGCGCGAGACGTCAGAAAGATCTGTCTCGCGAATGATTGCGCTTCCACAGGGATCGCCGCCCCTTGTGTGCTCTCTTCTGTCCAACGGATCAGTTTCTTGGCGAATCGCCAGATCACTCCCCAGACATTGAGCATCATCATCCATCCCATGCCGCCTCCAATGCCGATCGAGATCAAGCGGCTGCTCTCCCATCCGTGATGATTCAGGAGGACATACGCGATTGCGGCACTCGTTACTACCACCGCATATGTGAGTCCTACGACAACCGGATTGCTGACCTTCATCACGCAGACGACAACAAAGCAGATAATGAACGCTCCTGTCCACAGACCAAAGAAGCTGCCGATCGCCATTCCTGCTCGAGCATGGGCAAAATGCGTAGCCTCTGCGCCTGCGGCGGACGACGCCATCGCGTGAGCATTCCGAAGATCGGCCCCGATGATCGTCATCCAATACCAGATTCCAGCAATCACCGTTACCAGCGCGCTCCAGCGGAACCAGAACATCGTACGCTTCATCAATACTGGAAATACTTTCGATTTCGTAGCAGGATCAAGCTCGTTCATCAGGGGCACGTTCACCAGGTTGAAGAAATAGAGCAATCCTATCCACGTGATCCCGGCGAGGAAGTGTATCCACCGCAGCAACATCTGTTCCAGCACTACTCTGTCGAAACTCACATCAACCATATTGGCCTCCGCGGCGGCATAATGGACACGCGCTGGCGGAGGAGTATAGCAACTGCGAATGAAGCGAATGCGGGCTGCTGTTGAAAAACCTTGGTCTAGGCCGTATGGTTAAGTTCAGACATTAGGCATCTAAGGTGTAGAAATCACGGCGGCAGCTCTGCTGTCGTAAATGGAGATCGGCAAAATGGACACCAAGCCGGCGCAGAACATCCAGGATTCCTTTTTAAATACGGCGCGCAAGGATAAGGCGCCGATCACGATTTATCTTTTGAGTGGAGTCAAGCTCACCGGACGCATCCGCTCATTCGATAAATATTCCGTTGTGCTCGAAAGCAATAATCAGGAACAGTTGATCTTCAAGCACGCAATCTCGACCGTTGTTCTCGGCAAAGGGGTGCATCACGCGCCCATTGCCGGCAGTGACCGTCCTGGCGCAAGCTCGCAAACCAATGCCGTCAGCCCTCCGGGCGCAACCGGCACGGAGTCATAAGCCATCCCCGGACCGAACTCTTCTTCACGACCAAGCTCGCACCGTAGGTCATCCGGCCATTTGACTGCCCGAGAAGGGCCGGAGCGCGCATTTCTTGTTGGTATTGAATTCCGCTCCGGACGTCGTTCCTTTCTGAAGAACGCAAAGCTTGCCCGCGATGCCGCAAGAACCAGGCCCACACTGGACTTGCTTGAAACAGAGATCGAATCCGAGAGCAATCGAGCGCCCGTACGAGGGAGCTCAAAATCAGCGACGTCGACCGTAGGAGACGGGCGGACGGACGTCTTCAATGGACACCACAGTTTCAGCGTGGAAGAATCCGTCGCCGAGTTCCGCGAGCTGGCTACCAGCGCCGGGGCTGAAGTTGTCGGCGAATTCATCCAGAAACGCGACAAGCCTGATCCGGCCACTCTCATTGGCAAAGGCAAGCTTCAGGAGATCGCCGCGGCAGCTGCATCCGCGCACGCCGACGTGATCCTCTTTGATCACGACCTCTCGCCTTCGCAACAACGCAATATCGAGAAAGAGGTCTCCGCGCGTGTGATCGACCGGACGCAGCTTATTCTCGACATCTTTGCCCGACACGCGCGGACTCGTGAGGGTCAGCTCCAAGTCGAACTTGCGCAGCTTGAATACATGCTGCCGCGCCTTGCCGGACGCGGGATCGAGATGTCTCAGCTTGGCGGCGGCATCGGCACCCGCGGGCCCGGTGAAACACAGCTTGAGACTGACCGCAGAAAAATTGCGCGGCGCATGCGACACATAAAGGAGCAGGTCGAAGAGGTTCGTCGCATCCGCGCACAGCAGCGCCAGCGCCGGGAGTCGATGCCCGTTGCGACGGTCGCGCTGGTGGGATACACGAATGCGGGGAAATCTACTCTCTTCAACGCGCTTACGAATGCTGGCGTGCTCGCATCGTCAAAGATGTTCGCCACTCTCGATCCCACTCTGCGCTCAGTAGTGCTTCCGTCGAAGAGAAAAGTGTTGCTGTCTGACACCGTCGGATTCATCCGTAATCTGCCGCACACACTGGTCACCTCATTCCGCGCCACGCTGGAGGAAGTTCAACGCGCCGCGCTTGTGATTCATGTGAGCGATGCTTCCGCCCCCGCGTATGTCGCCGCCGAACAGCAGATGCAGGTGGAAAACGTCTTAAAGGAATTGGAAGCGCAGAACAAACCTGTCTTGCGGGTCAAGAACAAGGTTGACCTGCTACCGCAGGATCAACGCGCCGGCCTGCTGGACCAGGGCGACACCATCCATGTTTCTGCGTTGAAAGGGATTGGGCTCTCCACGCTGATGGAGAAGATCGACGCCGCTCTTACGGACGATCCCCTCGTCAGCATGCAATTGCTCATACCTCAAAGCGAAGGCAAGGTATTGGCCCAGATCGAAGCGAAAACACATGTGCTGTCCCGGTCATTTCGAGGTGGCAATGTGCGTCTTGAGGTGCAAGGGCCGGAGTCATACCTGCGGAATTTGGAGAGGTTCAATCGCGCGTAACTATCAGCGCTACACAATTTCCGTTTTTGGACCACTGATATCAGCAGTGGCCAGCATTTTGTTACGGGTGATCTTGATGAATGGGGTAAGACGTCACCTTCGAAAGCGGCAAGACATATTACTTTCGTATGGAAAGCATAGGCGCTCCCAACTGGAAGAGCGCATTAATCAAATTTCGCGCGGTGAAGGTTCCCAGCGAAGTCGCTGAAGGAGAAATGACGGGCTTGAAGTCGGATTCGGACTGAGGGTGCGACAAGAGGGAATCGGCCCTAAACGTTAAATGGGCCTGCCGTTAAGGAGCGGTGACACTTCCTTAACATCAAGCCCATTCGACCCTGATACGGGCCGGAGGTGATAAATTTCAGTCTACGCCTTTAGAACCCAAAGTCAAGCCGCGAAACCGCCTTTTTTGCGCCAGAATCACTGTCCAATGACTACTCTGCCTACGTTGACACTGCCCGTTCTCCGCTGTTAGATTGTTGAGTTAACTACCACACAGTTTCTTCCTTGGAATAGACACCCAGCATGGATGCCGCACTACAGAAAGCATTAGGCGAATTACTGCTCGCAGCAGTACCGACGATCTGCATGTTCGTCGTCCTCTACCTTGCATACCGGGTCCTGGTGCATAACCCGCTGATGAAGGTATTGGCAGATCGCCATACCAAGACTGAAGGTGCGATTGCGAAGGCTCAGGCCGACATCGCCGCCGCAGAAGCCAAGACGGCGGAGTACGAAGCCCGTCTGCGTGAGGCACGATTGGCGACCTTCAAAGCGCAGGAAGCAAGGCGTAAGCAACTGCTTGAGGCGCTTAGCACCGCCATCGCCGAAGCCCGCGCTAAAGCCGAAACACAGGTAAAGGCTGCACGCGAAGAGATCCAAAAGGAAGCTGCTGTAGCCAAATCAGGATTGCAGGCTCAAGCCGAATCTTTGGCGGCAGAAGTGATCCGCAGCGTTCTAAAACTCGCCGGTCAACAGGCGCCCGCAGCAGGTGCCCAATGAAGAAATTTTTGAAGGCACTCGCGCTGCTTCTACTTTTCGTATTAAGCACATTTGCCATAGC
>JAOAPH010000152.1 GCA_025462835.1 Candidatus Angelobacter sp.
CCTGCACCCGCTGTGATGATGGAATCCAACGACTTGTTGGTCAGCTTCACGTCCTGCAGGAACAGCTCGGTCTCTTCAGCCAACACCGTGAACAAGGCGTCGCGGTCATCGCTGCTGATCGTCAGCGCAGGAGCTGCAGCAGGTGCGGTGACGGTTGCTGGTGCTGGTGCTTTGACTCGTGCTGCGATGGCTGTCTTGAGGTCGTCGGAACCGACGTGGCCACGGACACGCGCGAGAGGCCGGGCATGAGCGCGTTCGTGCTCGAGGACGGCGTCGTCTACCACAGCTATTCCACTTATGCCCGCGGACTGGACGGCATCTGGGGCATGTACCAGTGGCTCGACCGCGCGCCCAAGGGGAGAAACGAGAGCGGCATCTGGTGGCGTCGCCACGACGAGTATGACAAGGGGCATGCCGCAGAGGTGAAGGCATCGCCCGCAAAGCAATCGGACTGCGGGTGCGAGGCAGATGGTCAAACCGCGTAGTCGTTTCAACCCGTTAATAGAAACAGCCGTCAAAATTTTGACGGCTGTTTTTGTGCGTGGAAATTGTCTCCGCTTCGCAACGGCGTACAGCCGGACGGCTGGTATTCTTATTCCAGCAATTCTGGTGAAAGTTGGAGGCGTTTTTGAAGACATCGTTCAGGCTTCGTGTTGGTTTCGTTCTCGTCGTAATCCTTACTGTTGCGCTCAGCGTGACTGCGAATTCGCAAGAATATCGTGGCCCCAATCCCGTTCCGTATACTCCTGCGATAAAGGCGCCGGTAGACACGCCTTACCCGGGAACGATCAGCTTGCTGGTGGACCTCACCGATAACAGCCGCCGATTGGCGAACGTTCATGAGACAGTGCCGGTTCAAGCGGGAGAGCTTACCTTGCTTTATCCCAAGTGGATCCCGGGTAACCACTCACCAACAGGGCCGATCTCGAAGATTTCCGGCCTGGTGATCACTTCGGGCGGCAAACGACTTTCGTGGCTGCGCGATCCAGTGAATGTTTTTGCATTCCACATCACCGTACCTTCTGGTGTGAAGAGTATCGATGTTGACTTCCAGTATCTTTCGCCGTTGACCAGCAAGGAAGGTCGCATCTCGATCTCCAACGAGATCGCCGATCTGGCGTGGAACACAGTGGTACTTTATCCCGCAGGATATTTCGCGCGAGACATTCGATATGCACCCAGCCTCAAGTTGCCCGAAGGATGGAAGTTCGCCTCAGCATTAGAAGTCAGCTCGCAAACCGGCAGCCTGGTGCACTTCAAAGACACCACGCTAAACACGCTGGTGGATTCGCCAGTGTATGCGGGCGTCCACTACAAGCGACTCGACCTTTCCACTGACGCCAGCAATCAAGTCTTTCTGGACGTATTCGGTGACAAAGAGGCGGACTTAGCGATTACTCCGGAACAGCTCACGCTACACCGAAACATGGTGAAGGAAGCGGCCAAGCTTTACGCTTCGCACCATTATGACCACTACGATTTTCTGTTTTTATTAAGTGACAAGGTGGGCGGCGTCGGATTGGAACATCATCAGTCGAGCGAAGATGGACTGCGCGCCAACTACTTTACGGATTGGGCGGCTGGAGTTCGCGGCCGCGATCTACTCGCGCATGAATATACCCATTCGTGGGACGGGAAGTTCCGGCGTCCAGCAGATCTGTGGACCCCTACCTTTGATGAGCCCATGCGCGATAGCCTTCTGTGGGTCTATGAGGGAATGACGCAGTACTACGGCTACGTGTTGACGGCGCGGTCCGGCATGCGCACCGCGGCACAAACGCGCGACCTGATCGCCGCGATCACAGCTAACTTCGACATAAGCCCAGGGCGGAAATGGCGTCCACTGGAAGACACAACCAACCAGCCGACGGTCTCGCAACGTACACCGGTGACTTGGGTGAGCTGGCAGCGGCCCGAAGACTATTACACCGAGGGTCTGCTCATTTGGCTGGATGCGGATACCAAAATCCGGGAGCTGAGTGGCGGCAAAAAATCGTTGGATGATTTTGCCAAGCTCTTCTATGGCATTGACAACGGTAGCTACATCACACGCACATACACGTTCGATGATGTAGTCGCCGCGCTGAACCAAGTGCAAGCTTTTGATTGGGCGACGTTCCTCCATAAGCGAGTGGATGAACTTGCGCCGGAGACTCCGAAAGACGGCATCACGCGAGGCGGATATCGACTCAGCTATAGCGACACACCTCCGGATTGGCTACGCGCGGTGGAGCAAGCCGAGGCTGCGGAAGGTGAAGATAGCGATTCCAAGCCGACGACAAACTTTTCCACCTCCCTCGGCTTTACCATCAAATCGGACGGGAGTCTGACAAATGTCTGGTGGGACAGCCCTGCATTCAAGGCAGGCATAACACCGGACATGCATCTGGTCGCTCAGAATGGAACGGCTTACAGCGCCACCGCCTTGAAGCAAGCAATCATCGGCGCCGAGAGCAGCAAGGAACCAATCCATATGGTTGTAAAGCGCGGTCGTGAGATCAAGAACATCGATGTCGATTACCACGGCGGCTTGCGCTATCCGAAGCTCGAGCGGGTGGAAGGAACACCGGATCGTCTGGACGAGATCCTAGCGCCGGGGAAGTAGAGGGCAATCTTCAGCAGCCCGGTTTGAAGAGGTAAGATCCTCATACTAAACAGAGACAGCCGCCGAGAGTTCTGGCGGCTGTTTCATTTTCAGACTGTGAGAAACTGGCCGGCAATCCAGCCTTACCCTGTCGGCCACGTGCTACAATTTAGATTGATTTGTAGCACAGCAGGAAAACCCCATGCGACTCCAAGCGCAAAAAAAGATTGCAAGGCCATCCGCCCGCCGCGCCTCCAGCTCTGCTTTATCGCCGAAAGGTGGAAAGCTAAAAGATGTACTCGTCATGGCAGAGGAAAGAGGGCTGTTTCATGGCGCGAGAACCAAAGTTGTTCGCGGGCGAATGCCTGAAGCATTAGTGAAAAAAGCGAAAGCGCGGACAGGTATTAAGTCAGACACAGATCTGCTTGAATTGGCTTTGGCGAATCTAGCTGTCTCGGATGATTTCCCGGAATGGCTGCTCTCCCGCAAGGGAAAGGTTCGCCAGGACTTAGACCTTGAGTTCTGATTTCGAACGTACACTCCGTCGCTTAAAACCTGACAAGCAGCGGCAGCAGCTTAAACCGCGACCGCGATCCACACTCATGTTCCTAGGGGTGAATCCTGACAGACCAAAATCTCTGCTCTATGACACCACAGTCTATGTGGATATTTTGCAAGGGCGGTTTCCAGCAACAGGGGAAACAATGCTGCGAGCAGCAGACGCCTGGCATTCAACGGTGGCGGAAAACGAATTAGCTTCAACCTGCGCTTTGCTTGATCCCGAGCATCCTGACACTCATGCAGTGGTAAAGGAAATTGCGGGGATCATTAATCGAATATCGGCGCATCGGACGATCGCGCCTGACCGGGAAACTTGGCACAGCGCCGGCATCCTTACGGGCACGATCGCCAGAATTCAAGGAGCATCGAAGGCCGACCGTCGGCGAATGCTTAACGACGCATTGATTTTTGCAACAGCTCGCAAGTATGGCCACACAGTGCTGACGAGGAACATTGCAGATTTCGATATTCTCCAGCAATTGGATCCGGCTGGACGAGTGTTGTTCTATAAACTTGATTGATATCGTTCAAATTATCGATTTCCTGAATCTGGGCTGCATGAGCGGTCATCACATGGTTACCGCTACTGTTACCGGAGAAATCGTGAAGAGCAGATTTTCAAGACAGCCTGAAACTTGCCTCGATCCAAAGCCGACATTTAACTTCATGAGAGATGAACGTCCCTGCGTAGTGAGCAAAATCGAAGTGGATACTGTTGAAGTGGATGCAGAGAAGAAGGAGTCAGTACTGAACCGGGTCGTCGAATACGCTTTACGCCTGGTGGCTTAACCAATATCCTCTCAACCGCGCAATAGTTTCAGCGCGTTCTCGGTTGTGTCCGTCTCGCCTAGCCTGGGAAAGATCTTCTCGACGCTATTGCGGTGCGCATCGGCGTCGCGGTCCGTCATCGCATCCACCACAAGAGCAATGTTATAGCCGTAATCATAGGCGCTGCGCGCCGTCGATTCCACACCGATACTCGTTGCGATGCCCGCCAAAAAAACCTGAGTTACGCCGCGCTGACGCAAATAATCGTCCAATGATGTGCCAATGAAGGCGCCCCATAGCTGCTTGCTGACCAGGTGATCGCTGGGTTGCTGCTGCAACTCAGGAACTAGTTCAGCCCAATCGGTTGGACGCGAAAACTTGGGACTTCCGGCGTCGGTACGGCCTGGAGCTCCACCGGTCACGTTGACGAGAACGACTGGCAGACCCCGTTCGCGAAAAGCGCGCGCGAGCTGGGCGGCGCGAGCGATGATCTCGCCCGTCGGGTGCACGGTCCCCAGACCGACGATGCCTTTTTGCAGGTCAATCACGATCAAGGCAGCGGTGGAATCAAGTTTCGTGAGAGGCATGGTCTCTACCTTTCGGTTGTTCACCCTATTCTCGGGTCGGCGCTCCAAAGTCGGCGCAAAATTTTTCTGAGTTTGGGAATCGGTAAACAACTTAGAGATGGCGGAGGCAGCGTGAGTTGACTATTCACGGCATTGATTCCCGGCCGAGTATCGGACATCTTGTTGAACAGTTCTGGGCATCGCACAATTCCCGCGACAAAATAGTTGATGAAGTGCGGGCTGTGAGCTCGGCCTTTTGGCCGGGCAAGGAGTGTGGTCATGTCTGTCGCACGCGTGGTGGAGATCACTTCGACGTCTAAAATGAGTTTCGAAGACGCGATCCAACGGGGTGTTGATCGAGCGTCGAAGACGCTTCGCCAAATCAAGAGCGCATGGATCAAGCAGCAGGAAGTACAGATAGAAAATAACAAGATCTCCGCGTTCAAGGTGATTTTAAAAGTGACCTTTGTACTGGAGGATATCGGCTGAGAAGCCTCTCCCGCGGTTGATGCCGGCAGGCGGCGGCTTGGAACGGAGCGCTACGCTGCGTTCGGTTTTCATCCAGGATGGAAATCCTGACGGCGCACAACAGTACGGATCGTGTGGCGATTGGCGGAGCGGCCAAAAGAAAAAATGGTGGAGGCGGCGGGAGTTGAACCCGCGTCCGAAAATGTTACTAGCAAAGAGAACTACATGCTTATTCAGTTCATGCTACCGGCCTTCACCGGCAACGTTCGCTGGACGCGCTCAGAACCG
>JAOAPH010000155.1 GCA_025462835.1 Candidatus Angelobacter sp.
ACAGCGCCGCCGAATCGGCCTGCTTCACTGCGCGGACACTTCCGAAGTGCTCCACAAGTCTGCGTGTAGTCTGCGCGCCGATTCCCGGTATCTCCAGCAATTCCGATCTGCGGTCGCGCATCTGCCGCCGCTTGCGATGGAAAGTCACGGCGAACCTGTGCGATTCGTCGCGGATCATCTGCACCAGGTGCAGCACCGGCGAATGGCGGTCGAGTATCACGGGCTCGTCCTCTTGTCCGTGAACGTAGATGATCTCTTCTTTCTTCGCAATCGACGCCAGCGGCTGATTCGTGATCTCGATCGATTGCAACGCCTGTGCCGCCGCGTGTAGCTGCCCAATACCGCCATCGATTAAGACGAGGCTGGGGAATTGCGCATTGTCATCGCGCAGCCGTTTGTATCGGCGTTCCACTACCTCGCGCATTGAAGCGAAATCGTCTACGCCTTCAACGGTGCGGATGATGAACTTGCGATAATCCGATTTCTTCATCGCACCGTCTTCCCACACCACCATGGACGCAACGGTTTCCGATCCTTGGATGTGCGAAATGTCGAAGCACTCGATCCGTTTCGGCAGTTCCGGAAGCGTGAGCGCGTCCTGTAATGCTTCCTGTATCGCCTTTGCCGCCGGCTTCATCACCCGGAAGCGCTGGTCGTAAGACTGCTTTGCGTTCTTCGCTGCCAGGTCGATGAGTGAACGCTTGCCGCCGCGCTGCGGAACGCTGATCTCGACCTTTGCGCCACGAGGATTGGCCGCCCGCTCGCGTCGTTTGGCCGTCAATACTTCCTCCAGCACCGCACGGTCTTCAAAATCCATGGGAATAAAAATGCATTGCGGGACATACTGCTGGTCGATGTAAATCTGTTTCATCAACGCCGATAGGAATTCGCTGGGATGGAACTCGGCTCCGGGATGGCTCTCGGGCAGCTCTTCCCAGAAGAACTCTCGCCGATCGACGATGCGCCCGCCTCGCAAGTGGAAGAGATTCACCGCGAGCATCTCATTTTCAAAGTGATAGCCGAAGACGTCGGTGTCGTCGCCCTCGGCGGAGGCGATTCTCTGTTTTTCCTGCAACTGTTCCACGGTTCCCAGCAGGTCGCGATACTTTGCCGCCATCTCAAATTGCTGATTGATAGCTGCATTTTCCATCCGCATCCGCAATGAACGCGAGAGGTCAGTCTGTCTGCCCTCAAGGAACAATTGGACATCGCGCACCGCCTCTTCGTAGATCGCCGGAGTAGTCAGGTCTTTCACACACGGCCCCAGACATCGCTTGATGTAGTACTGCAAACAGGGTCGCGGATGAAAACGCGTGAGGTCCACCGTGCAGGAAGGAATCAGAAAGTGGCGGTGAATGATGTCCACCAGCCGGTGTGCCAGATTTCCCGGGAAGTAGGGGCCAAAATATTGGCTGCCATCCTTCTTCAAACGACGTGTCACATAGACACGCGGAAAGCGCTCATTGGTCAGCTTAATGTAGGGATAGGTCTTGTCATCGCGCAGCAGGATATTGAAACGTGGTTTGTTCTGCTTGATGAGATTGTTTTCGAGGGCCAGCGCCTCGGCTTCGTTGTCCACCACGATGTAGTCAACATCGACGGCTTCGCGCATCAGCGAACCCGTCTTGACGTCCGCCGTGGACGCCTCCAGCAGATATGACCTTACCCTCGACCGCAGGCTCTTGGCCTTGCCAACGTAGATGACCTCGCCTTCGGCGTTCTTGTAGAGATACACGCCGGGAGCGGTTGGCAGAGTCCGGATTTTGGCTTCGAGGTCCATAGGTTAGAGACGCTGAAATCCTGGAGTTCGATTCAGCTCGCGGCTGGTGAATCCGAGTTGACGTGTGTACTACTATGCTAACAGAACCCTCAAGCCCCTCTATCCGCGTAAAAATTCTACTCTGCCTTGCACTATCGGCGTACTTGGCCAAGGATTCCCACGACCAGCGATTCGCAAATCCTTTTACTTTCAGCGGCTTACACGCTGACATAATCCCACAAGCATTGGCAAAGCATTTGCATAGCTTTAAGGCGAAACACTGGTTTGCGCATCTAACAATAGCGGCCAGTCCAACAATTAGGAGCCACTCCCCATGAATCGTAACCTGATTATTTGTTTAGCCGCTGCCAGCATGCTTGCTGGCGCAGGATGCGCTACCAAGAACCATGTGCGCAATGAACTCAATCCGGTCGTCACCAAAGTCAATGAACTTGACCAAATCACGGCCCGCAACTCCAACGACATCAAAGACATTGACACCCGCACTCAGCAGGGACTTTCGACGGTAAACGCGAAATCCGCCGAAGCCGATCAGAAGGCCCAGGCCGCAGGACAGCGCGCCTCAGAGGCACAGACGCTGGCTTCGTCAACGGCCAGCAAGGCTGAAACTCTGACGAGTACCGTCGCCAATCTCGACAACTATCGCTCCGTTGCCGAAGCCTCCGTGCACTTCGGATTCAACAAGGCCGATCTCACGAAGAAGGCCAAGGAGGCTTTAGACCAGTTTGCTGCCGAGGTCCCGAATACCAAGGGATACATCGTCGAGTTGATCGGTGGAACCGATTCCATCGGCGACAAGCAGTACAACTATGATCTCAGCCAGCGTCGCGCCGCCGCCGTAGTGCAATATCTGGCGCAGGCGCATGACATTCCGGCGCACAAGATCTATGTGATCGGATTGGGCAAGGACAAAGAAGTAGCGCCGAACAAGGACCCTAAAGGTCGCGCAGAAAACCGTCGGGTCGAAGTCCATCTATTGAGCAACATCTCCGGTGGACAAGACACCACGCCCAGCGCTTCGACGGTCAACCAGCCGCAGTAGCGTTTGAGAAGTAGCAACAAATCCCTCCCCCAGGGGTTTTGTATGGTGGCACGGCACTTCGGAGAACCCGGAGTGCCGTTGTCGCTGATATCGGTTTTAACCCCACCAAATCAGCCGTGCCGAGTCTAAAATAGAGCCATGCGCATTTTCTGTGCAGTAGTAATCCTAGGTTTCGCTTCAATGGCCCTCGCCCAGACACCAGGCGACTCTGAGCAGATTCCGCGGTCTCCCGGCCAGGGCGGAAAAGCAAAGCCGTCCGTCCATGCAGATGGCGAGAGCTCCAGCCGGGACACCATCATTGACCTAAGTCCTCCGCCCGACGACGCTGCCAAGCATCCGAACTCGTTTCCTGAACCCGAACCCGATTCCGAT
>JAOAPH010000179.1 GCA_025462835.1 Candidatus Angelobacter sp.
GCCCACGGTGCACAAGGGATCAAAGACGCAATCCGCGCCGGCATCGATTCGATCGAACACGCCAGCCTGGTTGACGACGAGGGGATTGCGCTGGCAAAGCAACATGGAACGTATTTCGTGATGGACATCTACAACGATGACTATCTACTCGGCAATGCCATCAAGTTCGGACTGGAACCGGAGAACGTCGAGAAGGAAAAAATGGTGGGCCGCACGCAGCGCGAGAACTTTGAGAAAGCATTCAAGGCGGGCGTGAAGATGGCGTTTGGCACGGATGCGGGGGTCTATCCGCACGGCGATAACGCCAAGCAGTTCTTCTACATGGTGAAGTACGGCATGACTCCGGCGCAGGCGATCCGCGCAGCCACGTCAAGCGCGGCTGACCTGATCGGACGAACTAAAGATGTGGGCACACTGGAACCAGGAAAGTTCGCCGACATCGTTGCAGTGAAATCCGATCCGTTGAAGGATGTGAGCTCGCTGGAGAAGGTGGATTTCGTGATGAAAGGTGGGAAGGTTTACAAGGAGCGTGGGGTCGCCAAGTAAAAGCTTGCCACGGATTACACGGAACTCACGGATGGACACGGATGAAACATGAAGATCTGACCGAGAAGATAATTGGCGTCTTTTATCGTGTTTACAAAGAGTTGGGGCATGGCTTCCAGGAGTCTGTGTACGAAGAGGCCATGGCTATTTCGCTTTCGGAAGCAGGACTCTCGGTCACAAGGCAGTTAGCCGTACCCGTCTGGTATCACGGAAAGAGAATCGGGGATTTCAAGGCCGATCTGGTGGTCAACAACTTGATACTGCTCGAATTGAAGGCACTGAAGCGCTTAGAGCAGGCTCACGAGGCGCAAACTCTCAATTATTTGCGAGCCACTGAATTCGAGGTCGCCCTGTTACTAAATTTTGGTCCCAGTTCGCAATTGAAGCGCTTTGTATTCGACAATGAAAAGAAAGCTTGTCGGGTGAGTACTGCAGCAGCGACAAAGCTGTAAATGCCACTTCACGCATATAGTCTTTCCGTGTAAATCCGTGTTGTCCGTGAGATCCGTGGCGAGGTCTTGCTTTTAGGGCTACTGCTGCGCGTTAAAGCATGCGTGTGAGCAGTAAACCCAAGGTGGATCATCCACCTTGTCGTCATCCCGCTCGTTGATGTAAATGCCGCAGTGATCGCACTTTCGTTCCGTGAGGTGCAAGTCATCGGCGAAGTCCATGTGTTCTTCCATACAGATTAAGATGAGCGCGATTGCCCAAGCGGATGCGGCGATTCGAGAGCTGGTTTTGGGCAAAGAACTCAGCGTGTAGAATCAGCACAATGTCGGCGGGAACCCAAAGCGAGGCGCGCGCCAACTCTTTTTCCAAACTGCTTCGGCTATTCAGCCCGGGGCGGGAGCACTCGGTTATGTCAGCGGCGGCATTGCTGATGCTGGCGACATTGCTGGCGCGGGTAGTGGGATACCTTCGCGACGCGTACGTCGCGTACGCATTCGGCGCAGGCCCGGTCACGGATGCTTATATCGCGGCATTCACTCTGCCAGATTTCTTGCTATATCTCGCCGCCGGCGGGTCGATTTCCATCACATTCATATCGCTCTTCACGCGATATCTTGCCGAACAACGCGAAGCAGAAGCCCAAGAGGCCTTCTCCGTGATCATCAGCATCATGGCGGTGGTGTTCACGTTGGTCATCGCGGTGGGCGAAGTGTTCACGCCGCAGTTTGTGAACTGGTGGTTCAGCGGATTCACTTCCGAGCAGGCGCAGCTTTGCACCACTCTCACCCGCATTCTCTTGCCACAGCCCTTGTTCTTCCTCATTGGGGGAATCGTTTCCGCGGTTTTGCAAACGCGGCGGCAGTTCCTCATCCCAGCGTTTGCTCCTATCGTTTACACCGCATTCATCATCGGCGGAGGGGTGTTGCTTTCGCGGCAGTTCGATATCGCTTCGCTGGCGATCGGCGCGACGGTCGGCAGTCTCGTCGGGCCGTTTCTGCTGAACGCGATTGGAGCGCGGCGGACAGGCATCGGATTTAGTTTTGATTTCCGGCCGCAACTTCCCGCGTTTCGGGAATGGCTGTGGTTGTCCATCCCGCTGATGCTCGGTGTTTCAGTAGTCGCTGCCGATGATTGGATCCTGCGCAAGTTCGCGTCATTCAGTCCGGGCGACATCACGCGCTTGAATTACGCGAAGCGACTTTTGCAGGTGCCGATCGGAGTACTGGGCCAGGCGGTTGGGCTGGCGTCGCTGCCATTCTTTGCGCGTCTGTACAGTGAAAAGCGCTACGACGATTTCGCGAAGACGGTAAATAATTCCGTCTCGCGGCTGGGAGCGATTTCGCTTTTGGCCACGTCGTGGATGATCGTGGTGTCCCTGCCGCTAGTTGACTTGGCGTTTCGTCGCGGGAAATTCGATCTCGCCGATTCGCAAGAGACCGCCATCTACTTCCTGATGTTTTCGTTTTCGCTCATCTTCTGGGCGGTGCAGGGGCTGTATGCGCGCGGATTCTACGCTGCGGGCGACACGGTGCGCCCCATGGTGGCGGGAACGCTCATCACGGCGTTGTCACTGCCCATCTACTGGATACTGTTCCGAC
>JAOAPH010000085.1 GCA_025462835.1 Candidatus Angelobacter sp.
GTGTTTGCCGCGTCAACAGTTGTGTCCGCGGGTTGCTTAGCTTTTCCTTTGGCCTTCTTCACAGTCTCGCCAGCATTGTCACGCGTCTTGTCCAAGCTACCTGCGGTCTTGGCGCTGCCGTCAAGAGTAGAGCCTGAGCCGAGATCGAAACCACCACCGTTGCGCTGCGCCGATCCGTTAAGAGTGTGATCTACACCCAATCCGCCGGCGAGTCCACCACGATTTGCTTGCGCGTTGCTGCGGCCACCCAACGTGCTGCCCAAAGCACCTCCGATCTGGGCAACGGCGGGAACGCTGACCAGAACTGCGCTGGCCGTCAACGTAAGAATCAACGAAGATACTTTGTTTTTCATTTGCTTGTCCTTTCAAACAATCAGTCTGCTTTGCATTCGCAATGGCGAGAATCGTTCGCGCCACTTGCTATGGAATGTGCAAACGTAATGCCAGTCACAGCTCTGACGTAAGTTGCTGAATCAAGGCAGTTTTGTGCAGGGGGCTTGTCCGAAAGTAACGATGTAGGAATTACAGGATTAAGCAGGATTTGCGCGGATATTCAGGCGAGAGAATTACACAGACGTTTATTCCAAAAACGCTACGGATTGAACTCCGGCGATCTCAAAGCGTTTTCGGCAGCGCATGTTCTTACACATTAACAAGTCGTCTTTTCGGACCATGTACGATTTCGCTTTCGCGAACTTGGCGCGATCGCGGTCGTCCGCGCGCGGAGGCAGTTGACGCTTTTTTGTCCGCACCAGCCAGTTGATCTCATACTCACCGGGTTGCTGGCAATGGGGACAATTCAGCGTGTGCGGCTTCTTCTGTTCCTTCTCGTCGAAAAAATCACGTTCTTCCATCAGGATATCTCTCGATAAAAACTACGAAGTTAAGTATTCCAGCGCGCAATCGATTATTGCATAATCCTAATGTGGTTTCGCGCAAATTGAAGCTGCGTGAGGAAGTTTACGTTTTGGCGCGAAAGAAAAAATCCAAGCCGTTCCGCGCCGTGACCGCCGTGAAAGCTGCCGCGCGGGAGGTGGTAGGAACACCTCCGCCGACTCGCCGAGATCCCGACCTGACGAAAGAGACGCGTAAAAAGCCCAAGCACAAGAAGACACTGGAGAGACTGCTTTCAGACCAGGAGTAAAGCAGTCCGAAAAATTCAGAGTAGAATCGCCCGCAGCATGGAGGAGATCGATGTCGAGAGTATCGAACCATATGGTGACCACTGCGTTTGAGCTGGACAACTTCCGCACGACGAAGAACCTTGGCGTGGTGCGTGGCATCACCGTGCGCTCGCGTTCGATCATCGGGACGATCGGCGCCAGTCTGCAGACTTTGGTGGGCGGCAACATTAGCCTGCTCACCGATCTTTGCGAGCGCGCCCGCGGCGAAGCTTTTGAGATCATGATCGAACATGCATCGCAATTGGGCGCGAATGCGATCATCGGCGCCCGTTACGACGCAACGGAAGTCATGCAGGGCGTGACTGAGGTGCTCGCATACGGAACTGCAGTTGTTGTTGAGCCCAAGCAGTAGATGCGCCCATTTGCGCCAACTCGCGCAATGGAGGATTAAGACGATTTTCTTCGCTGGAATTCGTGCTTGCCTTTGGAATATTGAAGGTAAGCTAGGGCAATCACTTGAGCTGATCATCAGGTGATGAGGTCCAGCAGTGGCAAAAGTCTTCAGTTTTTCGTCCTTCGTATTGGTTCTACTTCTGTCGTCCAACTCCTTCGGCCAAACCCAAACTACGCTGGATTCTCTCAAGGGCAACAATACCTCGGCTTGCGGAGCCGCCAATTCGCCTAGCTATTGTCAGGCGCCGATGGTCGGCATGAGCGACTCCACCTCCGGAACTTACAACCTTGCGCCGGGAAACGTGAGCAAGCTCGACATCCATTCCATGCTGTACCCCAACAACACGACAAAAGTGTTTGCATATTTCGAGCCATGGTTCTGCATGAACTCCGGCTCCACCGCCACCGGCACTGGTTCGTTTTGCACCAGCCACATCCAGGTGGGCTACAACTCCAACGATTCGGCCACAGTCCACGGACAGATGGATGACATCAAGAGCCGAGGGTTTGACGGCCTTATCATGGACTCATATGGGCCCAACCTTAATTTCTACGACAGCGTGGCGCAAAAAATCCGCGATGATCTAAATGCACGATGCAGCGGTTCGTCATGCCCAATGACCTTTGCGCTCATGGAAGATGACGGCGCATTCAAATGGACGCAGTGCCCAAGAAACGGCGGCGGAGTAGATCAAACTTCATGCATCACCACTGCCATCGAGAACGATCTGGACGACATGAACGCGAAATACTTCGGCGCGGCTTCCTATCTCAAGGTTGATCCAATCACAAAGACGCCGTCCAGCAGCGGACGTCCGGTGATCTTTTATTTCTTCTGCGAAGAATGCTTTATCAATCCTGTTCCCAACTGGGGACAGATATGGGGCAATGTCCGCGCTCACGTTCAGCCGTATGCCCATGGCAACGGCTTGTTCATCTTCCGCAATGCGCCGGGGTTCACGCACGTTGAAAGCGACGGCGCTTTCGCCTGGGTCAACCGCTACGGCACTGACACGAGCGACCCCTTCGGGCTTCTCTACCTCGACAACTTCTACGACACATCTGTGACCGGCACCAACCGAAACCTTCTCACGTGGGGCGGCACGTGGAAAGGCTTCGACGAGACCAATGCCGCCTGGAACCCGACTCCGCCGCGAATTTACGGGCAGCAGTGTGGCAAGACCTGGATACAGACCTTCAATCAAGTCACTCACAACTCCAATTACGGCAGCAGCTATCAGTTACCATTCATGGGGGTCGTCACCTGGAACGACTACGAAGAGGGCACCTCAATCGAGACTGGCATCGACAATTGTCTCAGCCTGACGGCGTCAGTTTCGGGCTCAACCCTTTCGTGGACACCAGCTTTCTCCGCGCCGGATGGAACCGAATCCACGGTCAAGAACTACTCCGTTTACGATTCGACTGATGGCCAAAACCTCACGGCAGTGGCCAGTGTCGCGTCGGGAACTCATTCTATTGACCTGAACACTCTGAATCTCGCACCCGGAAATCACACGCTCTTCGTGCAAGCGGTAGGGCTTCCTTCGATTCAGAACCACATCACTGACCCAGTCTCCTATTCGTCGTCTGGATCGTCGGCTGCTTCCGTCTTGCCGACATCTTTGTTATTCGCTGCGCGCCTGGTGAATACCACCAGCGGTTCACAAACCGTCACGCTGCGGAACACTGGAACCGCGGCGCTCACCATATCCAGCATCACGACTTCGGGCGACTTCTCGCAAACCAACTCCTGCGGGAGCTCGCTTGCTGCGGCAGCGAGTTGTTCCATCTCAGTGAAGTTCACTCCTACCGTGCCGGGCACGAGAAACGGGACGCTGACGGTCACGGACAACGCTGCGGGCAGTCCGCAAACGGTTTCGCTGACGGGAACGGGGACGACGGTGCTGCTGTCGCCGACGAGCCTGACCTTCCCGGCCCAGAAGACCGGCACCACTAGCGCCGCGCAAACGGTCACGGTCACAAACAAAGGCACCGCTGCGCTGCACGTCTCCAGCGTGAGCATCAGCGGTTCCAGCTTCTCGCAGACGAACAATTGCGTCTCGGCTTCGGGCGGTGTGGCGCCGGGAGCGAGCTGCGCGATCTCTATCCGCTTCAAGCCTGCGGGCAAGGGAACGAAGTCTGGCACGCTCAGCATCTACGACGATGGGGGCGCGAGTCCGCAGAAGGTGAGCCTGACGGGGACGGGCAGCTAAATCCCGAAAAGCTGGGTACCCCCCACCCCTGTGGTCTATTAAAATCATGAACTTAAGGGGGGTACTTTCGTCCCGGTATATTGCTTTCAGTGACTTAGGGGTAAAGTATTCAAAACATTAAGCAATAACTAATAGTTAATTGCAATGTATTTATATTAACAATTCGGTCATACTCTGTCAAGGGAAAAGTAGGATATTAGCAGGGAGCGTGCAGGAATATTACGTTTCAAATCAAAAGCAAACTCTTGACCACAGAGAACACGGAGAGCACAGAGGAAGAATTTCGAACGTCCGTGGCTCATGCTTCCTGTTTCGCGAGGACGGCTCTCGCCCACCCTTGCTGCGCAAGGATAGGGCACCCCGCGACGATGTTTTTGATAGATCCAACTATCGTTCACCGCGATTGATAGGGTGGGCCACCCGCCGGAGGCTGCTCGGTACGATTCAGAGATATCCAATTCCAATGCCCCATCGCATAATCCAAGTCGTCTTTGCCCTTCGGATTCTTCCGAGGGAAAACAATAATCGATGTGAAATTGGGACTCAACTTCGCAGCTGCAATTAGAATGTCTCTTCCCGTAGCGTTACGAAATGACTTGGATGGTAATCGCTCTTTGCTGAGTTCGCGCGAAGGAAAGTCGCTGATGACGGTCCCACTTAAGCCCTGGGCAGCGCTGTACAGTTGCGCTCTCAAGCCGATTTTCAAGTCAGAGACATTGTTGGGTAATTTGAAGCTTTTCAACTTGGTATTCAGAAAATTTCCAGTTGAGCGCTGCAATTCCTTGTTGTAGACGTGTGCGACCCCTCCAAGTTCCTCCCAAGAATTGTATTTGGTCTGGGAGATAATCAAATCCAATAATCGCGCCGCACTGTCTGAGCCTTCAGGAATTACTATTTCGTTAGGTCCATCAATCGCAATCTCTGCGATGATCGGCACTTGAAACTCCGTCGAGATGAATGCAAGCGCATTTGGAAGATCTGCTCTAAGCGACCTGTGGTGATGAACTGCAGTTAGCGCGCGTTTCTCGGGGTCAGCAGCCCGAGCCTGAATCACACTTAAGGAGATCGCAAAAAGAATTAATGTTTTGTTGATTACTTTGCTCATTGGGGTGTCACCGCAACCGAACTGCAATGGTATGCAATTTGGTTAGTACGGACCGTAAATCCATTGGCAGTCCACGTTTGTGTAACACTGAGTGTACAACTTCCTGTGGGATTACCTGACGAATTAGCTGGTAGACAAGCGACGGAACAAATGGCTAATCGGTCTACATTGGGAAACTGACCCAACGAATCGCTTGGAGCATTCACCGTCGGAGTAGGTGTATTTGGGGTTCCGGTGCAGCTATTTGTGCCAGCTTGAAAACTTTCTGTGAGAGACATGCCTGATGTCAGAATGGGCTGGACATTCGCGTCCATGACGCGATATAAGATGTCCCGCCGGACGCCGTTGTAGGTTGATCCAGATACTGTGCAACTGACATCTTGCACCGATCCTGTATCAGACACTACATCTAAACTGGTTGGAACCTGCACCAAAAAATTGACTGCATTGCTGATAGCGCCGTTGTTTGTAGCTGTTACTTGCCGTTGACCATTTGTGGCGTTACTTGCAATTGCAAATGTAGCTTGTATCTGTGTAGAGGAAGAAGATGATATTGATACCGAGATCCCGGGACCGGCTTGGACAGTCGCCCCGGCGAGTCCTGTTCCGGTTATCGTCACTTGGGTGTTAGCAGCGGAAACTCCATGGGCGGGAGAAATACTGGTGATCGTGGGTGACACATTAACATACGCGCTGGGCATCATCGTGGCCGTAGGGCATGGGTCGGCGTACATAGTGTCCGAAACCACATCTATGAATGCATCAATTTCGGCAGTACCCGCTCCCATCGCCGTGGAGGCGCCGTTATAGTCAACTTCCACTACCGACGTATTGGACGAGTACCAGCCATAGGAGTACTTTGTGACATCCTGTGATCCACCTGTGCAATCATCAGTGGCGGCTACCCATTGCGCGCTCCCGTCTCCGACGAACAAACCCAATGGGTCATCGTATTGCGCGACGCTTTTTGCGCAGCACCGGGCACAGCCGTACCCGACGTGGCCGTAGGTCTTGTCCAAGACCAATTTACCTTCAAATATGTAGCCGATTAGCGGGTGGTCTAAATCCTGGATCTGATAACTTCCGGCAGCGGTCCCAAGAGGCAGCGTCTTTCCATTCTTGTCAGGAAGCTGGCTTTGAATCACCTTGGCCACGTCCACCCAAATCTGTTCGCCCGCCTGCAAAGTACGGTCAGGGAAGTCGTACCTGGATTTTCCGTCGGCTGCGAAAAGCGAGAATGCTACTGTGGCAGCAGTGCCTCCGCCATTGCCTGCTGTGATCAGGCTGTTATGCGTAGTGTCCACCTTCCACATGCCGCCTTTCCACATGGGACCCATTGTCGTCCTGAATGGAGACTGCGCACCGTACCTCAGGTTCTCAGAGTAGGCCATTCCTGTGGCGACCAAGTCTCCCAGCCTTCCCGAATAAGTAAGATGCACGCCTGCCCAATTGGCGTCTTTGGGAATGCTCCCAGCCGCTTGCAACCCGGAGAGGTCTATTGATCGCGTCTCTTCCGGTTTAAGGTCGGCAAACGGGATCGTGACCTGGCCGGTGGTTGTGCTGTTTCTCCAGTTGATGCGTAAGTTGACGCTCTACTCTCCTTCCGTTCAAGCGTATGTTCCTCGATGCAAGTCGCGCAAAGTTTAGTGCGGCAAGCATTCGGCCCTGAAATTTTCGACTACCTTCAGGAGTTACGCCAGCATTCGATTTTGATTGTGGAAATTCCCATTTCGGGAAAAAGCTTCAGCAGCCGCTCCTATTTCCTACTCTGTTCGTTTATGAAGGCGCGCCACGGGCACGGGCAACAGTTCCGAAATCAAGCAGCCGACAGTGTAAATCCTACGTAAACTGCGCTTGACGCCCGCGCCAGTCATGCGACACTTTCGCAAGCACGGTGTTCTAAACTATGGTGGTCGCATGGCGACCTTTGCGCCGTAAACCCGAACATGACTTTTCTCCGAAGCACTCTCGCAACCGTCTTGTTACTGATCGCCTACGCGTCCATCTGTGAGGCGAGCACTGTAGCGCTCGATCTCAACACCGGTTACAGGCAGATGTATAACCTCGATTTTGCCGGAGCGCACCGGACTTTCACGCAATGGGAGCAGCAATATCCGAATGATCCTTTGGGCCCAGTGTCACAGGCGGCGGCAAACCTGTTTGCGGAATTCGATCGGCTCAAGATCCTCGAATTCGACCTGTTCACCCAGGACGAGAAGTTCGACAAACGGCCCAAACTCGCTCCCGATCTGTCCGTGAAGGCCTCTTTCGAAAGCGAGCTCGCGAAGAGCGATCACATGGCAAAGAGAGAACTCGCGGCGAATCCAAACGATTCACGCGCTCTTCTGGCTCTGGTGATAGCAAGCGGCCTGCGCGGAGATTACACAGCCTTGATCGAGAAGAAGAACCACGCGGGTCTGAACTATATGAAAGATTCACGGGCGCTGGCTGAGAAGCTAATAGCGGTGGACACTACCTGTTACGACGCATACCTTGCCGTGGGAGTAGAGAATTATCTATTGAGCCTGAATGCGGCACCACTCCGATGGTTCCTGCGCATGGGTGGCGCGCAGACTGATAAAGCTGAAGGTATGGAGAAACTACGGCTCACTGCTCAGAAGGGCCACTACTTTGCCCCATATGCGCGCCTATTGCTGGCCGTGGCGGCGATACGCGATAAGGACCCAAACACCGCACGAAACCTGCTCGAGGGACTGTCACGCGAGTTCCCCCAGAACGATCTCTATAAGAAGGAATTGGCTCGAATCCAATCCGTAGCTGCCAGCGACTAGCCGTCGTCCCACTCTGTACTCACAGACTCTAAATCAAAAATCGTAAATGCATCGATCACCGTAACGCATTCCCGTTTTGGGAATGAGTCACGGTTTTTCGACATCTATTGATTTCCTGCTCTGTTCGTAATAGTTTTCCGCATGCTCAAACGTCTGCGGCGTCCGGTATGGAGTCTCGTCTATCCATTTTTCGTTTGCGCGAGCATGGCTTTCTCTTCGCTTGCGGAAGCGCAGATGACAAACGCGTATGGCCAAGCTTCAACGGCGGTCACTGGCACTCGATACACGTTGACCGGCACGGTTGTGAATTCCGTGAGCGGCGATCCTATCAGCAGGGCCCTGGTGCAAGTCAGTACTGACCGGCAGCGGTCGGTAATGACCGACCAACAAGGGCGTTTCCAGATCGAGGATCTGCCCGCGACGCGGGTGATGGTGCAACGGGTGGCTAAACCCGGATTCTTTGAACAGCAGCAACTCTCACAACGCAGACGCAGCCCCATAGATGTTGGTCCAAATTCCGCGCCGTTGGTGCTCAAGCTGGTGCCGGAGGCGATCATTGTTGGTCATGTGACTGATGAAAACCGGGAACCGATGGAAAACGTCCCGGTGCAGATGACCACAGTCGCAATCCAGAATGGCCGCAAACGATGGATTAGCGGGTCAGTGGTACGGACGAATGCGGAAGGAGAGTTCCGCCTAGCCAACATGCAACCGGGAACTTATTTTGTTTCGGCTGGCCCCGCACGCAGCGGCACTCTAGAGGTTTACATTCCGTCGCCGACAGAGCCGGGATATCCGGTAACGTATTACCCCGGAGTCAGTGATCTCTCCGCGGCGGGGCCATTTCTGCTTGGCGGAGGGCAGATCGCGCAGGCCGATATTACGATGTCGCCTGCTCCGTGGTTTTCCATCTCCGGCGTGTTGACGGGTTACGCCGAAGGATATCCCCCGCAGTTGCAGTTTGTTAATCGCGCCGGCAACGATGCGCAGATGTCCATGAGCTTTGATCCGAGCAGCGGAAAATTCGAGGCGCGGGTGTTTGCCGGACAATGCTTTATCAAAGCCCGTGCTTTCGACCCCCCGGGAAAGTTCTTGTACGCAGACCTTCCGGTCACTGTGAACTCAAAAATAGAAGGGATCCGCGTGAGCGTTGTCTCAGGGGGGATTCCGGTGGTCGTGCAAAAGCAAAGAACGAAACCGGCATCGGCTTATGCCACCGATCCGCGCGCCGGGGGGCGTGCGATGTCCACCGATCCTGCTTTCGAAGCAAGTATGAGCATTGACGCAAATGTTCAATTGATCTCAACGGATCCAGCGCACCGCGATGCCCGGGCCGGTCTTCAGCCCGGCGACAATCAACTGGTGATACGCGACGCAGAAAACGGAAGATATATTGCTTCGATCACCCCGACCGGAGCGTGGTATGTGCAGTCGGTGACCCACGCGGGAGTAGATCTTCTCTCACAGGAACTGGCGGTAGTGCCGGGGGAGTCGCGTCCCATTGAGATCGTGTTGCGTGATGACTTCGCGACGCTGACAGCAACCGTGCAGGGATGGGGAGACGAAGCGGACAAGTTCACGCAATTCGTGATCGTCCCGGAGCGCGCGCCCTTTACCGCGCGGCTGACTGCTTCAAGCGGCCGAAGCGGCGAAGCTGGCCTGGGAATGTATGCGCCAGGAGATTACCGAGTCTATGCATTCGATCGAGTGGACGGACTGGAGTACATGAACCCTGAAGTGCTGCACGCATATGACGGATATGCTGCGCGCGTCAGCCTGCTTCCCGACCAGAAGACGAGCGTCAGTGTGCAATTGATCCGGAGGAATGATTGATGCACGCAAGGGCAATGATCATTGCGGCCCTGCTGCTAAGCGGACTCGGAACCGCGAGCAGGCAGGAATCTCCTGCTGCAGGCGGGAGTTTTCAGATCAGCGGCACCGCTGTGAACGCGTTGGGCGGACAGCCCGTCGCGCATGCGCGAATCTCAATCGTCAGCACCAGCGATTCGCCTGTGTTGTTCAGGATAGGCAGCAGCGGTGACCGGTCAGTATTGCAGACTGAAACCTCCGCTGCAGACGGGAGATTCACGTTTAGAGATGTTCAGCCCGGAAAGTATTCGCTGGTAGCCGAATGCCGGGGGTTCTACCGTCAAACCCTGGATGCGCACGACAACTTCAGCACTGATGTCGTCGTTGGCGCGGGTAAGGACTCGGAGAACATCATCTTCCGGTTGCGTCCGGAGGCCGTAATCTTCGGCAGGGTGCTGGATGAATCTGGCGATCCAGTGCGAGAGGGCACCGCGATGTTGTTCCGCAAGGGAGTGGAGAGCGGCGACCGCGAAATCCGCCAGCGCGCCCAAACCCGGCTGGATGATCAGGGCGCTTTCACATTTGGACATCTTCAAGAGGGGACGTACTACGTCGGCGTCAATGTGCGGCCGTGGTACGCGCAGCACAACAGCAATTTTCTCCAGCGAGGATCTGGGCCTCAAAGCACGGCAGATCCGAGCAATCCCGCGAAAGAAAATCAGGACGCGAAGGACGCCGCGTTGGATGTTGCCTATCCGATCACATTCTATCCAGGCGTAACTGACTCCGACGGCGCGGAAGCGATCACGATCCATTCGGGAGACCGGTTCAGCGCTGATTTAAGTGTGCATCCGGTGCAGGCGTTGCATTTGCGCGTAAGCGACAGGGCACAGGTCAGCTTCACGCAAAGGATTTTTGGCGACATAAGAATAGCGTCGAATTTGCAGATGAATGGCGGCGGCCCCAACGGCAGGGAGATCGTCGGGCTGGCTCCGGGGAACTATGACATCATCGTGCGAAATATCAGCCAACAGGAGATTGCCAATCAGGCGCAGCAGAATCCGAGGGGAATCGGCGAGTTGATGTCTTTCGCGCCGGTGGCACGCCAGAAAGTCACGTTAGCAGCCGACGGCTACCTGGATACCTCAGACGAGCCGGGCACAATCGCAGTGAGCGGAACCGTAAAGTTCGACGACCCGCAAAGCATACCGAACAGAAGCTCAATCAATTTTCACAATCGCGAGACCTCGTCGGACATAGCCACTGGAATATCGAAGACCGGCGAATTGCAGATGCTGAGGTTGCCTCCGGGAAAATACATGCTGAACCGGATGAACGCGGAAGGGTTTGCGATAACGAGCATTGCCGCAACCGGAGCGAAAGTGACGGGGCGTACTGTTGAGATCAAGGGGCCGGGCCCCGTGCAGCTGACGATTTCTACATCCAAGGGACTGGGCAAAGTTGAAGGCACGGTCATGCGCGATGACAAGCCACTGGGCGGCGCGATGGTCGTGTTCGTTCCCGAGGACCCGGTGAATGATCGTCCGTTGTTCCGGCGGTTGCAAAGCGACAGCGATGGGAGTTTCTCTGCTCTCAGGGTGCTGCCGGGAAAATACACACTGCTGGCGATCGAAAACGGCTGGGATCTGGAGTGGGCGAATCCCGAAGCGCTGACGCCATATATGTCAAAAGGCGAAGCGCTGGAAATCAAGCCGCTGGGGAAATATAAGGCGACGCTAAAGGTGCAGTGAGCAGTTCCTAATGCGTGGGCGGCTTACGGCATTATTGACGATCTATGGATGAGAACAGACGCTGAGTCGCCGGTTTCGCTGGCACGCACCCGGGATTCGAGAGAGCGCTTAGGAGACTTTGCGAAACTGTGGACGAATTTGGAACAAACACGGCAGCGTTTGGGGTGAAACACACGAGCTGGTATTCGCGTTCGATTCTTTTGAGAATTGAATCACTGAAATGTGTGAAACCGTGCCACCGAACGATTCGCTCATCCTGTTGCCCTATGACGACGAAATCATACGAATGGTGTTCAATTTTTTCCCAGATCGGTTTAGGAGACCAGCCACCGTATCGTTCAAAGGCGTGATTGAGGTAGGGATCCAACATCTCAGGCCTTCTACTCTGCACGGCAATATAAGAATTGTCTGATAACACCGTCTTGCCACGCACCAGGGTGGCGAGACTGCTAGTCTCGCTCGTTTTTCTGGGCCATCTTGTAAACCAATGCGCCGGCACCGTGATGGCCATGCCTGCGATCAGAATCAGCGCCAATAACAAGCGCCCCGTCCCGCCAAACGCTTTCGTCAGGGAACTTAAAGCAAACGGCAAAGCCAGACTTGTTGCAACGTAGCCCTCGAGGTAGTAGTTCGAATCGGAACCGCTGTTGACGGACGCGAGAAGCCCAATTCCCCACGCAATAACAAAATACAAGCTTATTGAATCGAGTCCGAATGGGCGCAGGACATGGATGTTTTGCAAATTCCACGTTCTATATTGTTGTGCCATTCCAAGAAGGCATATCGGAATGACAAGTCCTGCGAAGTCAAGCCATTCGTGACCTGCGGCTTGAATCGCGTCACTTATGCTGAACCCAACATGCCGCATCAAAAGAATGTGCTCTAAAACATTTTCACCGCGAAGCGCAAAAACAATGAGGGTCGCCACAACCACCGCAAGGGCGCTAATAAAAAATTGCGCAAATTGGTTCCATCTTCGTTGCAGCAAGAGCCAGCAGCCAATCGCCACAGCCCCGGCAATGTAAGTCGGTTTCAATAGGAACGAACCCGCAACGAATAGCCCAGCCAAAATAGGCGCGCCGCGTTTGCCTTCCAAGATCAAGAAAATGGCTAACACGGAACTCAAGATCGCGGGTACGTCAGGACGAACGCTACAGTTCCACCCCAGGAACGCGGGATTGATCACGATTATTGCGCTGCTTAGCAGTGCCGTCAGGTGGGGGAAACGAAGGCGACGAAGAAGCAAATAGACAACTGCGACGGTCGCGACGAAACAAGCGAAAACCACTACTCTGCACGCAACCAGTAGCTGATCGAAGTTCAGCCTGCTCAATCTCTCGATTGCTGCGACCACACTGTACAACAAGGGGCCGTACGCAATCGCGGTATATGGAGGCACATCCAAAGGCTTGTACAAGTGCCCCGACTGCGCAAACTGCAATCCTTCATACACAACGGCACTTTCCGGATGTGTGACATCCCCCTGATATTCGAGCAGCAGAAAGGCTGGCAAGAAAGCAACGACCGTGCAGATTCCAATGAGGCTTAAGACCGTCGTTGCGGTCCAGTCCCGAATCGCGGAATCTCCTCTTACTGGTTGGGGCTCTATTTTAGTGAGCGTCGAAATTCTTCTTCGGGCCATACTGCACATCGGGAATGATCTTGATCTTGCGTAATCAGCATGGCTTAGATGACTGATCGCAACTTCCTGTTTACTGAGCGGGAAGGAGGTCAACCAAAAAGACTACGCATCAATTGCACTGTGTTTGCGGCTATTCAGTCGCGCTCACGATGCGAGAAGCAGGTTGGCCGCTAAGCAACTTGAGTAAGTTGGCGGAAGCATGTGCGAGTTGAACGCACCGAATGCTCGCAATTCGGCATCCTCATCCCGCCACGGCGAAGTGAAATCATTTTAGGGTGATTCAAGTCCAAAAGCGCAGACACTCGTAGGCTTCCTAAATCAGAGTACGAATAGATCTTTTTCGTCTAAAATTCTCTTCAACTCTGACGGAATCGCAATCAGGTTGTCACGCATTCCTCGCAAATTAAAGGACTCGCTCTAGATGAATTCAATCGCAAAGACGGTGTATCGCCGCGCAGCTGAATCTTTCGTTGGCTTGGCAGTGATGATCTCCGGTGCTGCGGCACAAGAGAAGGCGCCTCAGCCGCCTGCTGAAGATTACGTCAAGGCACACTACACAAAGTATGAATACCGTATTCCCATGCGCGACGGCAAAAAGCTTTTTACGTCCGTCTATGTGCCCAAGGATCAGACCCAACCATATCCCTTCCTCATGACCCGCACGCCCTACAGCGTGGCACCTTATGGTGAAGATCAATACAGGAAGAGCGTAGGCCCTTCGGATGAGTTCGAGAAGGCAGGGTACATTTTTGTCTATCAGGATGTCCGCGGCAGGTATCTCTCAGAAGGCGAATTTCAGGAGATGCATCCGCACATCGACGTGAAAAAGTCTGCTCAGGATGTCGATGAGAGTTCTGATACCTACGACACCATTGAATACCTGCTGAAGCACGTGCCCAACAATAACGGCAAAGTAGGTGTCTGGGGTATTTCGTATCCCGGCTTTTACACTTCAGCAAGCATCATCGATTCGCATCCCGCGTTGAAGGCTGCATCTCCACAAGCGCCCATGACCGATCTGTTCATGGGCGACGATTCATATCACGGTGGTGCGTTCATGCTGTCAGCAAACTTTGGCTTTTATAGTACTTTTTTCAAGCCGTTTGACCATCCTGCGCCGCCTCCAAAATCGCCTTCACAGTTTGATTTCGGCACTCCCGATTCGTATGACTTTTACCTGAAAGCAGGGCCTATATCGAACCTTGACCACCTGTATTTGAAAGGCTCGAATCCGCTCTTTACCGATCAGGTATCGCACACAACCTATGACGCCTATTGGAAGATGCGCGATCTGGCGCCGCACTTGCGCAACATCAAATGCGCGGTGATGACCGTTGGTGGATGGTTCGATGCCGAGGACCTATCCGGTCCATTCAGTACTTACTATTCCATCGAGAAAAATAATCCGGGGATTCCGAATACCCTGGTGATCGGCCCATGGGTACATGGCGGTTGGGCGCGAAGCGATGGTGACCACTTGGGAGATGTGGAGTTCAATGCCAAGACAAGCCAGTTCTTTCGTCAGCAGATCCAATTTCCGTTTTTTGAATTTTATTTGAAAGACAAAGGCGGAGCCCTACCTGAAGCTTATGCCTTCGAGACCGGAACCAATGTCTGGCGCAAGTATGAGACCTGGCCTCCCAAGCAGGCGGTGGCGAAGGCACTCTACTTTCACGCGAATGGTCTGCTCTCATTCGATCGTCCCACCGAAGCGGACGGAGTCGACGAATATTTAAGCGACCCGGCTCATCCCGTACCGTTTGTGGGCTATATCACCGACGATGTGCCGCAGCGATACATGGTGGACGACCAGCGGTTTGCCGCGCAAAGGCCAGACGTTCTCGTGTATCAAACGGAGCCACTGGAAGAGGATGTGACCATCTCCGGTCCAATTGCGCCGAAGCTCTTGATTTCCAGTTCAGGGACAGATTCGGACTTTGTGGTGAAACTGATTGATGTTTACCCATCGGATTATCCAGACAAAGCTGTTTCGTCCGAAGGTAAACGTGTTCTCGCAGCGCCAGCTATTCGCATGGGTGGATATCAGCAATTGCTGCGTGGTGAGCCCATGCGCGCAAAATTCCGGAAAAGTTGGGAGAAGCCGGAACCGTTGCAACCGGGCGCGGCAACCGAAGTTGATTTCACGATGCCTGACGTGAACCATACCTTTCGCCAGGGACACAGGATCATGGTTCAGGTCCAGAGTTCATGGTTCCCGCTGATTGACCTCAATCCCCAGACGTTTGCGGATATTCCGAATGCCAAGCCAGAGGATTTCAAGAAAGCTACTCAGCGGATATTTCGCAGCAAAGTCCGCGCTTCAGAGGTTGAAGTGATGGTTATGCCACGGTAGGTTGCTCGCATTCGTCCAACTCATCTTGCGACAAGAATTTCGCTGGTAAATCAATATTGGTGGAAGCGCGTGCGAGTCGAACACACCGAAGACAGGACGAGCCTTCCCGCCGACAGAAATCGCACCTTAAGGAAACCTTAACGGGTAATTCATAAAATTTTCACATCGGGTTAACATCACTTTAATAAATTCCGCATAACGTTCTCTGCTGAAGAAATTTGTTCAACAGGGGTTTGACCTTATGCGGAAATCTGTAAATTCGATACTTTTATTCTTGTCAATCGCTATTCTGATCGCGCCATGTGGCGCGGCGGCACAAGACAAGAGCGGTGCAATTACTGGCCGAGTAGCTGACGCGCAAAATGCCGTCTTGCCGGGCGCGCGAGTGGAGATGCTGCCGAGAGGGCAGGTTGTCGCTTCCGATGGGAAGGGCCAGTTCACCATCTTGAATCTGACACCGGGCCATTACACCCTAAGAATCTCGTATGTCGGATTCGCGCCGTTCTCGACCGAGGTGGATGTAGCCGCCGGCCAAACTGCCAAGGTCTCGGCTCAACTTCAAGTGGGAAGACAAAGTGAAGTGGTGGAAGTTCGCGCGGAACGTCAGCACGGCGAGGTTGAGGCCATTAATCGCCAGCGCATGGCAGACAATATCCTTCAGGTCCTTCCCTCCGAGGTGATCACGAGTTTACCGAACGCGAACATCGCGGACGCGGTTGGCCGGCTACCCAGCGTCTCCCTGGAGCGCGACGAGGGCGAGGGCAAGTACGTTCAGATCCGCGGCACTGAACCACGCCTCAGCAACGTGACTATCGATGGAGTACATCTTGCGTCCCCTGAGAAGGTTCGCAATGTAAAGCTTGATGCGATCCCGGCAGATCTGGTCGAGGCGGTCGAAATCAGCAAAACCCTCTCCGCTAACCAAGAGGGCGACGCGATCGGCGGATCCGTCAATCTGGTTACCAAGAGTGCAAGCGACCAGCCTTACCTCAGCCTGCTTGGGATGGGCGGGTACACGCCTATCGAGGGTGGCCGGGGAAACAACCAGTTCAGCGGTACATTTGGAAAGAGATTTGGCGCGAACAAGAAGCTCGGGTTTCTGTTTGGTGGAAGCTACGATTGGAACGCGCGCGGCATCGACGACATTGAGCCTTCTCCTGATACGAATGATTTCGGGACGACCACGCCGAACATTCAGCCGGTTGTAACCGCAGCTGACCTTCGACAATACTGGTATGATCGCACCCGTTACGGATTCGGTGGCACGCTCGATTACAAGTTAGGCCCCATGTCGAGCGCCTACGTGCGCGGCATGTTCTCCCGTTTTCAAGACTTCGGCGACGACTGGATCTACAGCATAACCACCGGCAGTTTCCTGACCCCAACCACCACGGACAACACGGGAAACATGCAGCTTTCGCACGTCGTCCGCCGGCCCGAACAACGCCTGTTCAACACGGTAATGGGTGCCAGGCAGGAATTCGGCCCTACGCTGGTGAATTATGATCTGTCTTTCGGCCAGGCTCGCCAGACAGGTGGTTTCTTCAGCGCGGTCTTCAACGGTCCTCAAGCTGTCACCTTTAACTTGGACACCAGCGATCCATTCACGCCGAAATTTCCTGTGCAGGGTGGGACAAACATTTTCGATCCTACGACCTACACGATTGACAACATCTCCACATCACCCGATAACCACACATTCGAACGTGACATCTCCGGGAATTTCTCAGTAAACCGCCAGTATGCAGCTGGATCTCATTACGGCTCGTTCGAAGCGGGCGTAAAAGTCCGCGACGCGCACAAATCAGAGTTCGACCAGCAGCGCTTCTTCAACTTCACTGGTGCTACTCCATTACAACTCAGCTCAGCTTTGAATGGTTTCACCAATTCGAATTACTACTTCGGCGACTACCAAGTCGGACCGATCTCCGATTACAACAAGATCTCTTCTTTCTTCAATTCGAACCTCAGCAGCTTCACGGAAGACGTTACAAAGGGACACACTCGCGCTGAACCCAATGACTTCGGTACCGATGAGCGCGTATATGCCGGTTATGGAATGAACACCATCAACCTCGGGCACTTCCGCTTACAGACAGGCATGCGTGTTGAACATACTGAGGGCTCTTTCGTAGGTAACCGCGTTAATTTCGATGCGACCGGGAAGTTTGTTTCGGTAACCCCTGTCCCGGGATCGCAAAGCTACACGGATGTATTACCAAGCGTTCAGCTGCAATACACCTTTGGTCAGAACACGACGCTCAGGGCCGCATATGGACGCGGGATAGCCCGGCCTAACTTCTCCGATCTTCCTCCGTCGTTTGTCGAAGATGATAGGCGCAAGCGAGTGACGGTTGGAAACCCGGCATTGTTGCCCACCCATGCCCACAATTTCGACCTGCTCATCGAGCACTACTTGAAGCCGGTTGGAGTTATTCAAGCCGGAGTCTTTTATAAAGCGTTGTCAGATCCTATCTTCAACGTGACTTCAAATCTTGCGATAGGGGCAGGCACGTTCATACAAACGCAACCTATTAACGGGCCTAGCGCACACATCACCGGCGTTGAAATGACATGGCAGCAGCACCTCACGTTTTTGCCAGGACCGCTGAGTGGAACAGGAGTTCGCGCAAATTACAGCTACACTACATCGCAGGCCAGCTTTCCGGTTGGATTTGGACGAACCGATCGCCCAGCGTTGCAACGTCAGGCACCGAATAACTGGAACTTTGACGTGACTTATGATCGCAAGGGATTTTCCGCTCGCATGGGACTTACCCACAATGACGCGAACATCTTTTCCTACCAGTTCAAAGATGGCGCCGACCTTGGAATAACTGGTCCACATGGGGACCAATACTTGTACCCGCGCACGCAGGTGGACGCGCAGGCAAGCTACTGGATCCCGCGCGGACATGGGCTTCAGGCGATTGTGTCTATGCTGAACCTGAATAACGAAGTCTTCGGCTTCTATCAGGGCAGCGAGCAATTCCCGATACAGCGCGAGTATTACGGCCGAACATTCTCAGCCGGACTGAGATGGTCATCGACCAGGGAGCCGCGGTAAGACACACGGTACAGTGCAAGGAACAGCAAACGGACATTAAAAAATGCCCACCAAGCAGGTGGGCATTTTTGTGCCGTGCGAGTGAGCGCACGCGAGGGAACGAAGAATATTGGCGGAAGCGTGTGCGAGTCGAACACACCGAAGACAGGACGAGCCTGTCTCCCGACGGTTTTGAAGTTGAGGCGTAAGGCGGCGTCTGAGCCGCCTGCCGAAATCCCGAGCGCACGCGAGGGAACGAAGGAAGTTGGCGGAAGCGTGTGCGAGTCGAACACACCGAAGACAAGACGAGCCTGCCTCCCGACGGTTTTGAAGACCGTGAGGATCACCGGATCCCATTCGCTTCCGCGATATTCTTAGTCTAGCAAAGCCGTTCTCCCGGTCAGGCCCTCGCTCGCGGTATTCTGGTGGGGTTTAGGTTGAGACGGAAAGCCCAAGGGGAAAATAAACGATGCGGAGCTTTTCCTACGTTCTGCTGGACGTATTCACCTCGCAGCCACTGGCGGGAAACCAACTCGCAGTATTCACTGACGGCCGCGGACTGAGCGATGCCGAGATGCAGATGCTCGCAAAAGAGACAAACCTTTCCGAGACCACGTTCATCATTCAGCGCGACGAAGCTGTGGAACGCGAGCGCGGCGTGCAAGTGCGCATCTTCACCACGCAAGAAGAATTGCCGTTTGCGGGACATCCGACATTGGGAACTGCGACGGTGCTTCGGCGGAACAAAGAAGCGAGAATCGAACTCGATCTGCGCGTGGGCAAGATCCCGGTCACATTCGAAGAGCGCGGCAGCGAGCCGGCGTTCGGCGAGATGGTGCAGCGGAATCCGGAGTTTGGGGCTATCCACAAGGCGAGCGATATTGCGCCGATCGCCGGGTTAAAACCCGAAGACTTCGAGAGTGATCTGCCTATCCAAACGGTTTCCACCGGAATGGCCTTCATGATCGCTCCGGTGAAGAGCCCGGAGCGCATACAGGCGATCGATTACCAGTCAAGTGTCGCGAAGAAATATCTTCAGCACTCAGACGCAAAATTTATTTTCTTTGTCTGCAAGCAGACCGTGGATCCGCAAGCGCGGCTGCACGCGCGCATGATCTTCTACAACGGTGAAGACCCGGCAACGGGATCGGCATCGGGATGCGCGGCCGCGTGGATGGCGAAGTACGGAGTGGCGGGGTCGAATGAGCGCGTGCTCATCGAGCAGGGAATCGAGATGGATCGTCCCAGCCGGATCTTTGTCAGCGCGGAGAAGAGTGATGACAAAGTCGTTAATGTGCGCGTTGGCGGGCAAGCGGTGGAAGTTGCACGCGGTGAATTCAGAATTCCGTGACGCAAATTTTCTTCGTGAATTTGCCAACAAATCGACGGTGAATCACGGTTTTGAATTTTGTTCAAGCGGCGAAATATTTTCTTCCACTGATAACTCATCTTGCACTTTACAGACGCCGACTTTCTCCGTAGTATGCGAGAACGTTTTAGAAAGTTTCTGGCAACAGAAACTCTTCGCCCTTTCGAACTTAAAAAATTTAATAGAGATGAGGCACGGTGATCTCACCAGTGCCGTATGTCCCTGCGGGCATGCGGCGCGCGATGGGCGCCGGGTGGGTCTATTTGCCTCGAGTCGGGGAATTATCGTGCGTCCCAAGAAGACGATTTTGTGTGTCGATGACAATGAACAATCGCTTTCCATCCGTAAATTCATGCTGGAAACACGCGGTTATGCGGTGATCACTTGCACTAACGGGCAGGATGCGCTGCTTACTTTCACCCGTAAGGGCGCGGACCTGGTGCTCACGGACTTGATGATGCCCGGAGTGGATGGAGCGGACCTGGTGCAGAAGATCAAGGCGATCTCGCCGGAGACGCCGGCAATCATTTTTTCCGGAAAAATAAAAATGTATGACAAAGAGATGCTGGCCGATCTCTTCCTTCCCAAAGGGATGCATCCTCCGGCGGAACTGCTGGAGCGCATCCGCCTGCTGCTAGTGCGCAAACGCGGCCCGAAGAAGTCGCCGAAGTCGGTGACTGCTGCCGGGGGCGCGTCTAAGTCTGAAGCGTCGTAAGTCAACCAATCCATCACTACTGCTTTCGATCATGTGCGGCGACGTGTTCGTCTGCCCTGCATTGCTCATGTAATAATAAAAAGTTCGCATGCCGCCCATCATTCAAGCCGAGAACCTGAGAAAGGTCTACCACGTAGGCAAGGTTGAAGTACCGGCCCTGCAAGGGGTTTCATTCTCCGTGGAACCGGGCGAGTTTGTGACCATCGTGGGCCCTTCGGGCAGCGGCAAATCAACGCTCTTCTACTTGCTCGGGGGATTGACGCAGGCGACCTCAGGCCGAGTGATCATCGACGGCGCAGATTTCGCCAAGCTCAGTGATGCGGAGCGCACGGAGATGCGCAAGCGCAAGATCGGCTTCGTCTTCCAGAAATTCAACCTTTTGCCAACGTTGACTGCGCGGGACAACATCGCTATTGCGCATGAGATTGCCGGGAAAGACGGCAAGCTGGACGAAGCACACCTCCTGAAGGTAGCTTCACTGCTGGGAATTGCAGATCGATTGGACCATCGGCCATCGGAGTTATCCGGCGGACAACAGCAGCGAGTGGCGCTGGCGCGTGCGTTGGTGAATCAACCCGCGATCATTCTCGCGGACGAGCCTACGGGAAACCTCGATACCAAGAGTTCCGAGCAGGTGCTTTCCATGTTGCGGCAATCCAACAAGGAATTCGGCCAAACGGTTTTGATGATCACGCATAATCCGGCAGCGGCGAAATTCGGCGACCGGATTATTCACATGCGCGATGGGCAGATCGTGCCCGAACATGAAGATCCGCAGTGGGTGGCGGCACAGAAGGTCTGTGATTGATCTGAAATGAAACAGCCTCCACAGCCCGGTGATTTTTTGAAACCTGTGCTCCCCGGAAAAGGGGACACGGATTACGAGCGCTACCTGCGCACTGACGAACTGCTTTCCCTACAGAAGCCCGTCGCAGAGAGGCTGCATCCGGACGAGCACACATTCCAGATCGTCCACCAGAGTTCCGAATTGCTGTTGCGTGGCGCGCACAACGAACTGGAGCGCGCGCGCATTCACATCGAAAAAGGTGACTTGCAAAATGCCGCGCATTTGCTGCGCCGCGCAAACGATCTGTTGCATTATCCCATCGACTTGCTCCACGTTCTAGACACGCTGACGCCCTACGACTACCACCTGATCAGGGCAGGGTTGGGACACGGCAGCGGATTGCAGTCGCCCGGCTTCCTCTCGATGTTGCATATCGCACCGCAACTGGGCGAAGTCTTTTTTAGGCGCGTGAAAGAAACTGGAATCACGTTGGAGGAACTCTATCGCCGAAATCAGGAGTTCTTTGGGCTGCATGAGTTGGCCGAGTTGCTGTTGGACTTCGACCAGAGGATCCAGAAGTTCCGTTTCGATCATCTGAAGCTCGCACAGCGCATCATCGGAGGAAACGTGATCGGCACGGGAGGAAATCCCGTGGACATCCTGCGTCAGCGGCAGGAGCACGCGCTCTACAAAGAACTATGGGACGTCAGGAACCAGATCACCGAACGGGTAAGCGCCTCCACGATGTCGCAAGAGGCGTCAGGCCACGGCGACCAGTGATCGCAGAGGTCAATCGACGCGGTCGAGCGCAGGTTTGACGCATTTTTCACGGCTTCTATATAATCAGCTCTACAGGAAACAAGCGGGAGTAACTCAGTGGTAGAGTGCGACCTTGCCAAGGTCGAAGTCGCGGGTTCAAATCCCGTCTCCCGCTCCAAAATCTGAGTCGCACAAAGCGGTTATCTGGGTGCGCAGAGTTTGGCCCCTCAGCCTTGAGGGGCTTTGTTCTTTGACTTGCTCAAAGTGGCGCGGTACCCAAGCGGTAAGGGAGAGGTCTGCAAAACCTTTATGCGTGAGTTCGATTCTCACCCGCGCCTCCATCCTTTTCAACCATTTACGGAGCTTAGCTCGAATGGCGCTCCATAGGCATGTAGTAGCCACTTGTCGCACAGGTGGCT
>JAOAPH010000133.1 GCA_025462835.1 Candidatus Angelobacter sp.
ATCGCATCGTGAACTGCGGTGAGGTGTCCCCACAAATAGATCAACCGGTTCTTCCCCGGTGCAACCTCTTTCAGGAGCTGTTCTGCGGTGAGATTGGAAAACATCTTATCGGCTCTCTCAATGTTCGACTTCCACCCGTTCAGCGCTCCCGATAAAAACAGTTCTTCGTTTGCCATGTGATTCTCCTTCCGCGTATGGATCAGGTTTATATGAATGCTGCGGTGGAATGGATGCTCTCATGGAGCGATTCGGCTCAGGAATCCAGTTTTCAAATGGCAAAAAAGACGGACTCGAGACCCTCAAGTCAGTGCTTCGTGTAGAACGGCTGCACATTGGTCTGGGACATGGACTCGAAGTGGAAGCCCTTGTAGCATTGCCCGCATGAAGAAAGTGAAATCTGGCACTCGCAGTCCTGCGGCAAAAACCAACGGCACCCCGAAGAACGTGGATGAATACCTTGCCGGTCTCCCAGAACCCGCACGCAGCACCTTGAACAAGATCCGCGCGGCAATTCGTTCCGCTGTGCCGGCAGAGACTACCGAGACCATCAGCTATGGGATTCCCGCGTTCAAGCACAAGCGAGTGCTGGTTTGGTACGCAGCGTTTTCGAACCACTGCAGTCTGTTCCCCACTGCCGCGGTCATCGAGGAACTTAAAAACGAACTGAAGGGCTACTCCATATCTAAAGGGACCATCCAGTTCCCCACCGACAAGCCGCTGCCGACTGCACTTGTCCGGAAACTGGTGCAGGCGCGGGTAGCGCGTAACGAAGACAAGAAACCGCGCTGACCCGGTTGCCCTCGAGAGCTGATCATAATTTCGAGCAAGTGTGTTTACAGTCGCCCTTCTTGAACGAGGCGCGTCCGAATCGCCGAAAGGTGCGTCTGGGCATCGCGCAAAGCGGCGGGCGTTGTGTGCACCGAGTGGGAGCCGAGGACAAGATCGTACTCGTGCGGGACGGCCGAGCCGACAACGAATTCAGCGTCGGTGCGCGCCTCGAACTCAACCGCTTCGCTCGACTGCTCGAAAGCCACCAAGTCGCCGTGCCGCAACTCGTCGGGAACCGACACAGTGCCGGATGCGACGGCGGTCCACAGAACGGTGTGGCCCGTCGGGGGCTCGTAACGCCAGCGCTCGCCGGCCTTCAGCCGTACCGCGAGATAGTTGATCGGCGAAGGAGACACGATGGCGCTCGATGCGGACCCATAGCTGCCGAGGAGAACGCGCACTGGACCCTCTTCCGCCACATCTGCGGGAGCTTGGTAGATGCTTGAAGTCGGACCCAATTCGAGTTCCGGTGGCAATGCGATCCAGAGCTGGAAGCCGCGCGTCCGGCCTGCTTTGACGAGCCCGCCGCCGTGCCACATGCCGCGTCCAGCCTGCATCCATTCGACGCCGCCGGCAGCCAGTGTGCCCTTGACGTTGTCCGGGTCGATATAGCTGACCGCGCCTTCCGCGACGTAGGTCAGGGTAGCGATACCCGAGTGCGGATGTAGGGGTCCAGTAAAAGGCTCGCCCTCGTTATCGAACAAATCGAGAAATACGAACGGCTTCAGGATCTCGCCGAAGTCCGAAGGGCTCATCAGCCGCGTGACCAGGCCATGGTTCTGACCGTGAGTACGATTCGTGATTCTGCGCGCGGAAGTCCGTGCAGCAAGAGTTTTTTTAGTTTTGCTCATAGTTGTTCTCATAATCTCTTTGTTAGTTAGCTTTCGGGAGGCTTACGCCACTGCGGCGCGAATCCGCTCCAAAGTCGGTTTCAGAAAAGTCTCACGATCCACCGCGCCCCTCATTATCTGCGCCGCACCGCCAGCTGTGACAAACTTCAAGTCGGTGATGCCGATAAAGCCGAGGATTGTCTTCAGATATGGATCGACAAAGTTGAAGGCCTCCGCGGGAGTTCCCGCCTCATAAACCCCACCACTGGCAATCAAGATCGTGGCCTTCTTCCCATTGAGCAGCCCCTTCGGCCCGTTCTCGCCATAGGCGGTTGTGCGCCCGATACGGACGACCTGATCGATCCACAGCTTGAGTACAGAAGGAATAGAAAAATTGTGCATGGCTACACCAAAGACATACTCGTCCGCGGCTTCGAGTTCGGCAATGAGCTCATCTGATAAGGCCAATGCAGCCTTCTGCTCCGGCGTGCGCGAGGCCTCCGGTGTAAACGAGGAGAATATCCACGCGGAGTCCACGGGCTTCAAAACATTCGCTGCCAGGTCACGATGGATCACCGCGCCCTTCGGATGGGCAGCCTTCCAGGTTTTGACGAATTCGCGCGTCAGTTCGCGGCTGATAGAACTTTCCAGTGGGCTTGAATCCAATTGCAGTAAGGTGGGCATGAGAGAATCTCCTTAGTCGACATAAGACGCTTAAGCAACATCTGTCGTTTTACTATAGACGACGACTGTCGGTTTAAGGGTTCTTTTTTTGTTTGGTTAGCCTACAATTGAAGTGATTAAGAGAATCCATGCCGATTTCCGACTGTGAAGTACGTGATCCACGCATAAAGCGCACCAGGCAGCTTCTTCAGAGCGCCTTGCGAACTCTCATGCAGAACAAGAGTTTTGAAGAGATCTCCGTGCAGGACATCACCGAAACGGCAACCGTTAACCGGGCCACCTTCTACGACCATTACACAGACAAGTACGCGCTGCTCGAGGCTTTGGTTGCCGGCAGTTTCCAAATGCTGCTTGAGGAGCGCGCGATAAGGTACGGGACCTGTCCATCTGCGGCAGGCGCTATCATCCTCGCCACTTGCGACTTCCTCACACAGAGCCATAGCAATGGCGCGGACTGCCAGCGTCAAAGCGCCTTCGAACCGCTTGTTGAGGCCGCCATAACTACCGCTATCCGCCGTGTGCTGATGGAAGGCTTAAAGGATGCGTCACCCAGCTCTGGGATTTCGCCAGAGATGATCGCCACCACCGCGAGTTGGGCCATTTACGGAGCCGTGAAGGAATGGTCTAAGACCTCCGGTCGCCCTCCGGCGGAAGAGGTTGTGCCGCTTATCCTGCAGCTCGTCTTGCCCATCCTCCAGAGCGCAGGCTCGGTGGAATCCCAACACGCAACGCCCGTGGCTCAAAGCTAGATAGCTAATCGCGATTGCATTCGCTGTTTGACCGGCTTCAGGCCATCCCGTACAATAATCTATTCACCATCAGTTCTGAATCTTTATAGGCAGAGGACACACAAGCAAGTTATGGCAAATCATGTTTCCGCGCTGAAACGCGCACGTCAAACCGTAACCCGTACCGAAACCAATCGCGCGAACACCTCGCGCCTGCGCACAGCTCTCCGCGGTTTGCGTGAAGCGATTTCAACGGGTGACAAGAAGGCTGCCGAGTCGGCATTCGGCGCCACAGCTTCCGCCATCGACAAGGCCGCGCAAAAGGGCGTCCTGCACAAGAACACAGCTTCGCGATACAAGAGCCGCCTGAAGACCCGCGTCAATAAGCTCGCGAAGTAAGTAAGGTTTTGAAATTAAAGCAGAGGCAGATCAAGCGATCTGCCTTTCGCTTTTTGGACGCATCACATTTTGGTTTTGGACGCTCCCATTTTGAAGGTGTCATCCCGCAGCGAAGCGGAGGGATGTGCTTCTAGGTTTTCGGATTGCGTCTTCTCCATACAGGCCGACCATTGTCTTTGCAACCCAATTTGTATTTTGAAGGTGTTATCCCGCAGCGAACCGTAGGGATCTGCTTCTAGGTTTTCGTATTCACTGTATCTTTCCCATACCAATGTTCGCTTAGATCTTCCCACGTTGGATTCTGCTCCTCGATCAGCGCGACACGCCCTTGCCTGCTCCAATCCTTAATCTCCTTTTCGCGAACAATCGCATTGGAAACCTCAACGAAAGTCTCGAAATATACAAGCCGGTGAATCTTGTACCGCGTCGTGAAGCCGCCTAAGGCACCAGTTTTGTGCTGCCAGACGCGGCGTACTATGACTGAGGTGATTCCAGTGTAAAGAGTTCTGGAACGACTGGCCATGATGTACACGTAGTAAAACTTTCGCGGCATAAAAGCAGATCCCTCCGCTTCGCTACGGGATGACACCTTTAGACTAGACCGGCATTCTTCCGGCTGAGAATTTTCAATCGGCGATCCGCGACAACCAGCGCGCTACCATATTCAACCCCACCTGTATCAAGCCGAACGAGGACACATCCTTCCACCAATCGTAATCAGAATCGTCAAGGTGTTGAATCAAAGAAAACTCCTGCGTGAAATGGGGCGTTCTGCTGGCCGCCCCTTTTAATTGCGCCAGCATTCGCTGCGGTTGCTGCATGTCCAACATGGAGACTGGCGAATGACAGTGTTCACACGACGAGCCCTTGGCCAAATCGATAGGCGCGCCGCAGTTGTGGCAATTCAAAACCTGTATGTTTTCGCGCAGCTTCGTGATCTCTTGCGGGGATAGCGGGCGGATGTAATCTTTCTCGCGCAGAAAATCGAAGAACACGATGTAGTGTCCGTGCTCCCTGTCGCATCGCCAGTACGTGAAGGGAGTGTTGCGCTGCCAGTCGTGCGTCAGCAGCAGCTTGTCCCGGCACACCGGACAATGCAATATCTCAGCCGCCGAAGTCCTCGCTGACGAAGAGTTCTCGCCGATAAACTTCATCAGCTTGAGAGTCGAACCCGGCGCCAACTGCAGGCTCTTGAACATTTCAAACCAGAAGCCCTGGCACGGAACGCACACCTGCAAGGTGACAGGCGGGCCGATATGTCCTTCCAGCGTCATGGAGGACATCGCGCTATCGCAGTTTGGGCAGTTCATTGCGGCGAACCTCTAGACCGGCAATTCTTCCTGTTGCCATGCGGGAGCAAGTTGTGGGGCCTCGCTCGAAAGTTGCAGTATCAGATTCTCCAG
>JAOAPH010000138.1 GCA_025462835.1 Candidatus Angelobacter sp.
GCACCGCAGACTTCGGTGTACGTGGGACAGATCGGCATCAAGCGCTCCAGCCCGGACTACGCCACAGCAGTAGTAATGAACACGGCGCTGGGCGGGATATTCTCCAGCCGCATCAACATGAATCTGCGCGAAGTGCATGGCTATACTTACGGCGCCCGCTCGGGATTCACCTTCCGTCACGCCGCCGGCCCGTTCTTCGTAACCAGCCAAGTGCGTACTGATGTAACCGCGCCATCAGTCCGCGAGATGTTCAACGAACTGGAAGGCATGAAGGACCGTCCGCTGACTCCGGACGAGGTGAAGCTCTCAAAGGACTACATCGTTGGCTCTGTGGCAGCGCTCTTTGAGACTTCCGCCGGTGTCGTCAACAACTTCAGCAATATCTTTGTCTATCACTTGCCAAACAACTACTACCAGTTGTATCCGGGACAGATCAAGGCCGTCACTCCTGCAACGGTGCAGACCTTCGCGACGAAGCTGCTCAAGCCCGAGTCGATGGTCGTGGTCGCAGTAGGTGACCGCGCGAAGATCGAACCGGAACTGAAGAAGTTGAACCTGGGCGGGATCGAACTCCGCGATGCGGACGCTAAGCCGATCACGGCTCCAGCAGCAGCGGCGGGGTCGGGTTCCAGTCAGAACTAGTACCGGTCGGAAAATCAACAGGCGCGAGGGTGGTTGACTCGCGCCTTTTTTTTGCCCTCTGGCACACTGGCAAAAACTCGTTTACCTTATTCGTATTCAAAACTGAAGTGAAAGAGGCATGAATGTTCTCCAAGAAAATCCTCGTCTTCGCTCTTGCTCTCAGCGCCGTTGCTGTCGCTGCTCCTAAGTCCGCATCCAAGCCAGACGGCAAGAGCTGGTGGGCACACGTCCAGGTTCTCGCGGACGACAATATGGAGGGCCGCGACACCGGCAGTGAAGGACATCGCAAAGCAGCTGCGTATGTCGCCGAGCAATTCAAAAAGTCAGGGCTGAAGCCTGCGGGCACTGACGGCTACTTTCAGCCAGTCCAATTCAATTCGCGCAAGATCGACGAAAAGAATTCCAGCCTCACTCTCGTCCGCAATGGAGTGGACGAGCCACTCACGCTCGGAGAAGATGCGAATTTCAGCATGCGCATCGATCCCGCGCCGGAAGTCGCAGCGGAGCTGGTTTTTGTCGGATACGGACTGAAGGTCCCGGAGATGAATTACGACGACTTCGCCGGTCTCGATCTTAAAGGGAAGGTCGCTGTCCTTTTCGCTGGCGCGCCGCCTTCGATGCCCGGGCCGTTGGCTTCCCACTACCAATCCGCTGACCAGCGCTGGAAGGCTTTGCAAGAGGCAGGCGCAATCGGCACGATCGGCATTTCCAATCCCAAGAATATGGACATCCCCTGGAGCCGTTCGACGCTTGCCCGCCTGAAACCTGCGATGAGCCTCGCAGATCCCGCGCTCGACGAAACCGCCGGACAAAAGGTCTCCGTCACATTTAATCCCGCGCACGCAGACAAACTTTTTAACGGCACGGGACACACACTTGATGAGATCGTCGCACTGCACACGGCAGGGAAGCCGCTTCCTAAGCTCGCTCTACCGGTTTCCGTGAAAGCGAAAGTCGCGGTGGACCATTCGAAAGTGGAATCGCAGAACATCGTCGGCCTTTGGCCGGGCACCGATCCTAAACTCAAGAACGAATATGTTGTCCTATCCGCGCACGTGGATCACCTTGGCATCGGCGAGCCGATTGCCGGCACCACTGACCGAATTTACAACGGCGCCATGGACAACGCATCTGGCGTGGCCATGATGATGGACGTTGCCGCCAAGCTGAAAGAGGCAAATGTTAAGCCGAAACGCTCTATCGTTTTTATTGCGGTCACCGGTGAGGAGAAAGGGCTTCTCGGTTCCAAATATTTTGCCAACCATCCCACCGTGAAGAAAAACGAGATTGTCGCTGACCTGAACACTGACATGTTTCTTCCCATCGTTCCGTTGAAACGCCTTACGGTGTATGGACTCGATGAGTCAGATCTCGGCGATGACATCCGCGCCGTCGGCAAGGAAATGAATATGGACGTGCAGACCGATCCCGAGCCACAGCGCAATAGCTTCATCCGCAGCGACCAATACAGTTTCATCCGGACCGGTGTCCCCGCTCTGGCAATGAAGGATGGTTTCGTCAAAGGCACTCCCGAAGAAGAGACATTTCACAAGTGGCTGGCCGAGCGCTATCACGCGCCTTCAGACGATTTGCAGCAGCCAGTCGACTTGGAAGCTGCCGGAGCGTTCGAGGAAGTGATGCTGCGACTGGTGACGAAGGTGGCGGACCGTCCCTCTCGTCCGCAGTGGAAGCCAGACAGCTTCTTCAAGCGATACGCAAAATAAATTGTTGTCAGGAGAGCGGCGAACGGTTTCGGTTTGAAAACTAGAAACCAGAAACGAGAAACCGCTTTTAAACTAGAAACCGGTTTTCCGTATTCGCTCTGCCACCGCGGCCATCTCCTCTTCGCTGCTGTACTTGCTGCGCGGCCAGAAGAAGCCGCGCAATCCGTCGCCCTTTCGTCTGGGGACGATATGAACGTGCAGATGCGGTACGCTCTGGCTCACTTTGTTATTGATTGCGACAAACGTGCCTTCCGCTTCCATCGCGCGTTCAACCGCTGAGGAGAGCAGCTTGGCGTTTGTGAAGAATCGTCCAGTGATGTCGGATGGCAAGTCGCTGAGCGTTTCGAGATGCTGGCGCGGGATGAGAAGAGTGTGGCCGGGGAATAGAGGACGTTTGTCCAGGAAGGCGATAGAGAGGTCGTCCTCAAAGACTACGTGGGCGCGCTCGGCGCCGTTGACAATCTGGCAGAACGCGCATCCAGGGGCTTTTATCGGCATCTAGGAAAGTTTATCCAACAAACGTCCGGTTGCGCAGGACAAGCTTGCAACATGCCGGGCTGAGATAGTCTACTAACCTTCATGCGGACTCTTGTGCTCACACTCATTCTGCTTTCGGCTACCGCCGCGAATGAGTGGACAGTGCTGCCGTCGTTGCCCGAACCGGTCTCCAACAACGCAGTCACAAGCATCGTGCACAAGGACCGCACGCTCATCTTCTCGTTCATGGGGATCGGCGAGAGGAGGACATTTGATGCCATCACTCGCAAAGCTCTTGTTTATGATTCGCGCCGAAACGCCTGGTTCGCCTTGCCTCCGGTCCCCGGCACCGCCGGCCGCATAGCTGCATCAGCCGTTGCGGTGAACGGCCAGGTATTTGTCCTGGGCGGATACACGGTGGGTGCGCAAGGCAAAGAGATCAGCGCAAATGAGGTGGACACCTACACACCCGGCAAGGATGATCCGGCGCAAGGCTATTGGGCCAAGGGTTTGCCCATCCCCATTCCTCTGGATGATTCGGTCGCTGTTGTCCTCGAGAATCGATACATCGTCCTCATCTCCGGATGGTCGCAGCAGGACAACGTCTCTGACGTCCAGATCTACGACACAGTCCTCGACCGCTGGCGAAAAGGGCGGCCCATCCCCGGTACTCCCGTCTTCGGCCATGCAGGCGCGATCTCAGGCAAGACGATTGTGTATTGCGGCGGAGCCTACAAGAACCCGGCATGGACAAACGCAAATGGAAAGCCACGATACCTCGTCTCTAACGAGTGCTGGAAGGGGATCGTCAGTAAACAAGGAAAGAATATTGAGTGGGGGCAGCTTGTCCCCCCGCATCCCGGGAACGCACAGTATCGGATGGCCGCGGCGACATGGGGAAAGCGCATCGTATTCACCGGCGGAACTGACAATCCCTACAACTATGACGGGATCGGTTACAACGGAGTGCCGTCGCAACCCTCGCCGACAACGTTCGCGTGGAACACAGGAACGAACTCGTGGGAAACGCTTCCGGACAATCCCGTCCCCACAATGGACCATCGCGGATTGGTTCCGAGCAAAGATGGTTTGGTGTTGGTGGGAGGGATGGAAGCTGGTCAGAAGGTGACAAAGCGGGTGTCGCAGTTTGCAGTGCCGAAATAATTGTCTTCAGTTGTGTCACAATTTGCAGTAGGTCCATGATGTCGGGCGATGCGCCAACTCTTTCCACCACCGAATCCGTTGATTCGGTTTTTCTCTCCTCCAAGGAGGATTACTCCCGATGGGCGCAAGGCGCAGAGATCGCTATCGCCTTTCTCGCGATTCAAGCCACGCTGTGGAGTTCGGGAAGAGTTCGACTCTGTTTCCATCTCTTCGCCGCATTCTGGATCGTGAGCACAACGCTCCTGCATCGCAAGAAGATCGCCAGGCTTGGGTTCAATATTGATAAGTCCGCTCTGAAGCGCTCAGCTTGGATCATCTGGATGTCTCTCGGTGTGTCACTAGCGCTTGCGGTAGTCGCGTACTTTGCCGGCACATTGCATACCGGGATTACTCTCACAGGGCTTGGGATCCATCTCACCGCGTACTCACTTTGGGCGTTGATGCAGCAGTTTATCGCGCAATCCTACTTCTTCATCCGATTCGAATCGCTCCTCGGCAGCGGCAAGCGTGCGGTGTTGCCCACAGCGGTGTTGTTTACCGCCGCGCATCTGCCCAATCCTGTATTGCTGATCGCAACCGGACTCGGAGGAGTTGCGCTGACGGAAGTCTTCCGCCGCTATCGCACCCTCTACACCATCGCCATAGCGCATGCGGTCGTCGGGGTGGCCATCACACTGTGCGTGCCCGACGATGTCGATCGCCACATGCGCGTGGGCATCGGATATCTGCGATATCATCCCGGATCCCATGCTAAGGCAGGCTTCCTGCCGCGTGCCGATCAGCCAGCTATCGGAACCAAGTCGACCACAGCACATCGACCGTAGTGTGCGTGATGGCCGAAGTGAAGATGCGGCGCCGATATCGCCACGCCCGTCCATAAAAGATTCCCGCGATGGTCGCCAGCAACACGTATCGCCAATTGAAAACGGCGCGCTTGTTGTAGTGTGACAGTCCGAAAATAATGGACGTAGCGATCAAGGCGGCCCGTCCGCCGAAGCGTCTCTCCAGAAGATTCTGCATCAGCCCCCGGAAGAACAACTCTTCGGGGACGGCGACCAGAACAAATGTCAACAGCCACGCAGCCGGGATTGCCCAAGGTGATGGCAGTTGTGCATGAAAGTGGAGAAAGCCCAATGCCAGCCCGAGCACGATGGCAATGGGGGCGAAGAGAGCCCATTCGCGCAATCCAACTTTCACATCATCCATGCGCGGCGTGAAGTCGTAGCCCACTCCGTCCAACTCGCGGACAACCAGATACAGGTAGAGTCCAATATCGGTCAGCAACAGTTTCGCTAATCCGCCCAGGCCTGGATGCGCCCACGCTCCTCCGAGCCAGCGCTGGTTCACTGTGAGTCCAAGGAGCGCGAGCACGATGAAGTCACGCCAATCTGCGGCTTGTCTTGTACGCGAAGGTGAGAACTCGAACAACGCGGTCAATCCGACACTCAGGAACAATATGGCGGTTGCGACCGAGATTCGGAACTCGCCGCGCGGAAGAGCGTACACCAAATAAGGAAACAAGAAGATTGCGGCCGCAATGATTCTTTTCCGTCGTGAATTCAGAAGTTTTCGAAGTAGCCCAGCGGCTTCAAATCCGAAGAACCAGAAGGGCGCAAGCAACAAAGCGAAGCTTGCGAAGGCGCTGGGGAAGTGTCCGCCGATTGTCACCTCAACATGAAAATATCCGGCAACGATCCAGAACGCGAACAGCAGCGCGCAATAAGTCAGGACTGCAAAAACCATTTTCAACGATAGAAGCTTGGAACTCACAGTAAGTCAATTATCGGATGGGGAAGGTAACAATGAGCGTTGTTGCAAAAATAAAAGCGGGAGCCGAAGCTCCCGCCCGTGCACGCGAGCGCACTTACAAACTTAATCGCCGGCTGCGTTGAGTGTCATCGGACGGCTCAACTCCATCACGATTTCCGTTCCCGGAGGCAGCGTCGCGGACTTGTGTTTAGTGAGCCAGTAAACAATTGCGCTGGTTCCGCCAACTACGGCACCCACCAGTGCGCCTTTGCCGCTATGACTGACCAATGCACCGAATCCCGCACCTGCGCCGGCACCAACCGCCATTTCCATTTTGTCGCGGCCATCGATGCCCGCGCCTTTGATGTGCCCTTCATCGTCAACTTTGGTACCCGACGCCTTGTCTGTGTCAACGACGACAGCGTTGAGCGTGTACTTATTGCCGTTTGGAGTTATGACTTGGTCGGGATGAAGTTCTAATGATGGAAGACCCTGGTATCTGCGCTCCGCGTTCACGCGGACAACATGACCTTGAATGGAAGAGCCGACTGGGATGACGACTTTCCCGTTCATCGCCACATCTTGCGTCACCCGACCCGCGAAGGGATCTCCCGCTTTATTGGCAACGGTCGAAAGAATTGTTTCCAGCTTCATTTTTACGGCAGTGCCCATCGGCAGCGCCGGCATAGGCGCCACGTTCACCGTCATGTTCACTTTGCCGGTTGCTTGATTCGTCGCTTGTGTTTCCTGCTGGGCGGCAGCCGTCAGTGACAGCGCCAAGGCTGCAACGGCAATCGCGATTCGCTTCGCCATGATTTCCTCCAATACTTGAAGCTGCGACTAAAAATCGGCTTCTCAATGCCGACTGTAAAACAGGGATGAAAACCGGACAATAACCAAAGAAACAAGGAACCAAGTTCGATAACAGCTACGATCCGCGAATATTGCGGTGATTGCGTGCTCCGCTGCGCAGTCTTCGCCGAGTCTCGCGCCCGTTTGTTCTATAATCGGCGTTCGATTCTCAAAATTAATCCACCATTCCAGGACGCCATAATGACTGAAACCGAGATTATTGCTATTCATGCGCGTGAGATCCTCGATTCGCGCGGCAATCCCACCGTTGAAGCTGACGTAATCCTTTCCGGAGGCGCGATGGGCCGGGCAGCTGTGCCCAGCGGCGCCTCTACCGGCGAGCACGAAGCCGTTGAACTGCGTGATGGCGATGAGGAACGTTATCTAGGCAAGGGCGTCCGCCACGCCATCGAGAACATTGAGTCAGAGATTGCGCCCACTCTGGGCGGCATGGATGCCATCAACCAGCGGCAGATCGATTCGCGCATGATCGCGCTGGATGGCACGTTCAATAAGGGACGTCTCGGCGCAAATGCCATTCTCGCTGTCTCCATGGCATCGGCGCGCGCTTGCGCCAATGCGTACAAGATGCCGCTTTACCGATATCTCGGCGGCGCGGCGGCGAACATCCTGCCCACTCCAATGATGAACATCTTGAACGGCGGCGCGCACGCCGACAACAATGTCGACTTCCAGGAATTCATGGTCATGCCTATTGGCGCGGAGACTTTTTCTGACGCGTTGCGCTGGGGCACTGAGGTCTTTCACACGCTTAAAGGTGTGCTGAAGAAGCGCGGCTACAACACCGCAGTCGGCGACGAAGGTGGTTTCGCGCCATCGGTGAAGTCGAACGTCGAAGCTATCGAGGTGATCATCGAGGCCATCCAGCAGGCGGGCTACGCCGTTGGCGACGACATTGCCATTGCGCTCGATCCCGCAGCCAGCGAGTTCTTCGACAAAGCAAAAGGCAAATACGTCTTCAAGAAGTCAGACAAGAGCGAGCGTTCGCCGGAAGAGATGGTGCGCTATTGGGCTGACTGGGCGAAGAAATACCCTATCGTCTCCATCGAAGACGGACTCGCCGAAGATGATTGGCATGGATGGAAGCTAATGACCGACCAGCTCGGCGACATCATCCAACTCGTCGGAGACGATCTTTTTGTCACCAACACCGAGCGTCTAGCACGGGGCATCGACGAAGGCGTTGCGAATTCCATTCTCATCAAAGTCAACCAGATCGGATCGGTCTCCGAAACGTTCGATGCCATCGAACTGGCGCGCCGCAACGGATACACCGCCATCATCTCGCATCGATCAGGCGAGACCGAAGACACGTTCATCGCAGACCTCGCCGTCGCTACAGGCGCGGGCCAGATCAAGACGGGGTCGGCCTCACGCACTGACCGCATCGCAAAATACAACCAGTTGTTGCGAATCGAAGAAGAGCTTGGCGCGGCAGCGACTTTCCTCGGGCTCGACGCATTGAACTATGAAGGCGAGCTAGTGAGGGAAGCGGGAGCGTAGCCTCAGTCAACGTAGTTGATTTCCGCACTTGATCCGCGTTTATCCGCGTAAATCCGCGGCCAAAGGTTTTTTTGAATGACACCCAAACCACTCGTCCTCGTCATCCTTGACGGATGGGGCTACGCGCCGCCATCCAAAGCAAACGCGATCTCGCTCGCCCGCAAGCCGGTCGTTGATCATCTTCTGCGTGACTATCCCAACACGCTCATCTACACCAGCGGACGATACGTGGGCCTGCCGGATGGGCAGATGGGCAATAGCGAAGTGGGACACCTGAACATGGGCGCCGGCCGCATCGTGTACATGGACATCACCAAGATCGATCTGATGATCGAGAATGGCGAGTTCTTTTCCAATCCTGTCCTAGTCGATGCCATGAAGACTGCGAAGACCGGCGGACGCCGGCTGCATATCTTCGGCCTACTTTCCGATGGCGGCGTGCATTCGCATCAGCGGCATCTTTACGCGTTGTTGAAGATGGCGAAGCAGCAAGGCGCCGACCGGACGTTTGTCCATCCCTTCATGGATGGCCGTGACACGCTGCCTACCAACGGTGCGGGATACATCGAGCAGCTTCAGCAGAAGATGCGCGAGTACGGGATTGGCAAGATTGCCAGCGTCAGCGGCCGATATTACGCGATGGACCGCGACCGCCGCTGGCCGCGGATCAAGCTCGCTTATGACTCCATGGTCAACGGAAAGGGCGAAGGCGGAAGCTACATCGATCCTGTGCAGGGAGTGAAAGATTCCTACAACAAGGGCGTGACCGACGAATTCATTGTTCCTTTCGCTTGCGTGGGGGAACGCGGCGAGCCGGTCGCGACCATTCGCGATGGCGACGTCTGCATCAATTTCAATTTCCGCGCAGACCGTGCTCGCGAGATCACGCGCGCACTGGCACGGAACAGCGGGCTCGCTCCCGACCATGGCAACGCGCTTCCAGACGCCGAATCGCTCAACGAAACGATTCCGTTAAGCTCTGTCCCGAGCGACCTTAAGTACATCTGCATGACGCAGTATGACAAGCAGTTCACCTTGCCCTACGTTGTCCCGCCGGAGTCGATGAACAACCTCTTGGCGGACGTGATGGCCAAGGCAGACCTCCGCAATTTGCGTGTCGCGGAAACGGAGAAGTATGCGCACGTCACTTATTTCTTCAACGGCGGCGTGGAACAGCCGTTCAAAGGCGAAGACCGTTTGCTTGTCCCATCGCAAAAGGTCGCAACCTACGATCTGGCACCGGAGATGTCAGCCGCCGGGATCGCCGATGCAGTCGTAAAGGCGATCGAAGACAAGACCTTTGACGTGATCATCGTGAATTTCGCGAATGCTGACATGGTCGGTCACTCCGGGCAGATTCCCGCAACCATCAAAGGAGTTGAAACCGTCGATGCCTGCCTCGGCCAAATCGAATCGGCATTGAAGCGCAGCGGTGGAGCAATGATCGTCACCGCCGATCACGGCAACGCCGAACAATTGATCGATCCTGTAACAGGTGGCCCACACACAGCGCACACAACCAACCCTGTGCCGCTGATCCTGCTCACGGAAGATTCTTCGAAGTTCGCACTAAGGAATGACGGCGCGCTGCAAGACATCTCGCCCACGATGCTTGCTCTACTCGGCATTCCACAACCTGCCGACATGAAGGGACACGACTTGCGCGTCAAGAAGTCCTAGCTTCGCATGAAGATCCAGAACATTCCTTTTACCACCACCGATTGGACCACCATCGTACCGACTGAGCACCCGGGCGAAACCGGCAAGGCATTCTGGCGGACTCTGCAATTTGGAGACATACGAATCCGCATGGTCGAGTACACGCCCGGATACAAAGCGGATCACTGGTGTACCAAGGGGCACATCATCCTGGTGCTTGCAGGCGAACTCATCACCAGGGTCCAGAATGGAAGCGAGGTCGTCCTCACCTCCGGCATGAGTTATCAGGTGCAGGACGAAGGCGAGGCACACCGCTCAGAGACAATCACCGGCGCAAAATTGTTTATTGTTGATTGAATTTCTCCGAAGTCATAGGTCTCTTGCCTTCTACTTTTTTCCATATACATCTCTGTCGTAAATTGTCGCCCTATTCTGGCCATCTCTGACGTACAAGGGACAACTTTCCCCTGAGTTCCTGATTCGAAATACCGTGAAAGTACGTCGTTTCAGGGAGTAACAATGTCTCGGGCCCCGCGGTTGTTGCAGTATGTCCTGCTAGCTCTCATAGTTTCTGCAATCACTTTCACAGCCGGATGCCGTGGTGTTGCCGGCGAAACGACCATTCAGGAAGCCACCGCCGCTGCTCCACCGGCTATAACTTTTACGGCATCGCCTGACAGCATTACCGTCGGGAGCAAGTCCACGCTGAATTGGAAAGCCACCGGCGCGGTGTCTGCAAAGATTGACGCGCTCGGGGACGTTCCCCCGGCGGGAACTCAAGACGTCTCGCCCACCGCGACCACCACTGATAAACTTACTGCGATCGGTGCAGGTGGTAGCACCGTTGCCAGCACGACCATTGATGTCGCGAATTTCAGCGTTACGGCTAACCCCAGCGTGATTGCGCCGGGACAAAGTTCTGTTCTCTCATGGTCCGCGCCCAACGCTACCTCGGTGGCCATCGATAACGGTGTAGGTACATTCGGCCCCACCGGTACGGTTTCAGTTGCTCCTACTGTGACCACGAGCTACACGGCCACCGCAACCGGACCGGGCGCGACAAGCTCGGTTGCGGTGAAGGTGATCGTAGCGCCTCCCATCATCGTCCAATTTTCCGCAGACCCCACCTCTCTCGGTCCCGGACAGCAATCAAAACTCAGCTGGAACGTCTCGAATGCCGACAAGGTCACAATCGACAACGGCATCGGCGACGTCGCTCTGGTAGGTTCCACTTCCGTCTCTCCCACAGCGACAACTACCTACACGCTTACCGCCACTGGCGCGCAGGGAACGAAGACTGCCACCGTGCAAGTCACGTTCAGTAACGGAATCACGCTGCAATTCTCTGGAAATCCAAACAATATCTCTGCGGGACAAAGCGCAACACTGGCGTGGAAGAGCACTAATGCTAATTCCGTGACCATCGATCAAGGAGTTGGACAGCAACCACCTAACGGAAGCGTCGTAGTCACACCGGCAGCAACAACCACCTACACTGCCACCGCGAACGGAGCCCAGGGAACACAGACTGCCACCGTCACGATCAATGTTGTGCCACTCGGTCCGCCTCAAGCGCCCATCGCGGGAATGTTCCGCTACAAATTCGATCCCGGTGCTACCGGCGCAAACCTGAATGAGAGCACTCTCAACACCGTAACCGTAAATGCCAGCAAGTTCGGGAAAATAGCAACCTCAGGCAAGCTCGACGGCGTCATCTTCACGCAGCCTTTGTACGTTGCCGGGTTGAACATCGCCGGTGGATCGCACAACGTGGTTTTCCTGGGCACGGAAAACGACAGCGTCTATGCGATCAATGCGGATAACCCGCAACAAGTTTTCTGGAAGCGCAGCTTCATTGATACCGCGCACGGCATTACGCCAGCCGACGGCAACCGCGGCGGTCGGACGGGATTAGGTCCGCTCGTGGGTATCACTGGCACTCCGGTCATCGACCCCAACTCCCACACGCTCTATGTTTCCGCCATGACCGTGGAGAATGGGACTACCTTCCACAAACTTCATGCGCTAGATCTAAGTAGCGGGGCAGAGAAGTTCGGTGGACCAAAACAGATCACCGCGACCGTACCCGGCACCGGGACTGGAAGCAACAATGGGACGATTACTTTCCTGGCTGATGTCCAGAACCAACGTTCAGCGCTTCAGCTCGTGAATGGAGTGGTGTACATCGCATTCGCATCTTTCTCTGACGAAGGTACGTATCATGGCTGGATCTTCGCCTACGACGCCGGGACTCTGGCGCAGTTGGCGGCCCTGAATGTTTCACCCAGCAGCGAAGGAGCTGGGATTTGGCAGGCCGGGTCTCCGCCGGTTGCCGATGCTGAAGGCAACATTTACATCGAAACCGGTGATGGACATGACCTCTCTACAGGCGGCCCGAACTGGGGCGACAGTTTCCTTAAATTGAAATTGAACGGCGGAGCGCTCTCTGTGGTGGACTGGTTCACCACGTTCAACCAGGCCTGCATCGATGCCGGAGATCTTGATCTTGGTTCCACCGGACTGATGCTGTTGCCAGACCAGCCGGGCGCGCATCCGCATTTGATGGTGACGGGCAGCAAGGAAGGGCGAATTCTTGTGATCGATCGGGACAACCTCGGGCACTTCAATGCTGGCGGTAACACTCAGATCCCAGACGACATTCTGATAAACCCCAAACCCTGCGGTCAGACCGATGTTAACAACAGCTTCCGCATGTATGGCAGTGGTGCATATTGGAACGGAAATGTTTACCTGGGCTCGGTATTCAGCAACCTGCGCGCTTTCAGTCTTACTAATGGACAGCTTACGCAGACTTCCGCGTCGAAAACGGTATTTCAAGGAAACGGCCAACTCGGCCGAGGACCGATCCCCGTAGTCTCGGCCAACGGCGGAGTGCAGGGCATCGTCTGGGCTGTGGAATGGGTATTAGGCAGCCAAAACATCATTATGCACGCTTATGACGCCACCAATCTTGCGAATGAGTTGTACAACACAAATCAGAATGCGGGACGTGACGCCTTAGGGTTCGGCGCTGTCTTCGTTGTACCCACAGTGATCAACGGGAGAGTTTACGTTGTTGCGGCCAATCACTTGAATGTTTACGGACTATTGAACTGAGGGCACAGTTACGAACTCCGGAGCTTTAAGGCAAAGATGTTGAAGTGCTTGCTTACGGCCGTCCTGCTGTCTTTTGCGTGCTTGCCTTTGGCGGCGCAGCAACAGCAGACGGGAGAGCTGCGAGTTTCCGTCAGGGATCCTAGCGGAACAAGTATCCAAGGTGTCGTTCGTCTATCGGCAGAGAGTACGCAGAGAACTGAAGAGCACCGCACTGACGAGCAAGGCCATTTGGCATTAAAGCACCTCAGTTTTGGCGCGTATAACATCTCGGTCTTGCACCCTGGGTTTGCTCCAACTTCACAAATGGTGCAGGTTCAATCCGAAGTACCACAAGACATAGCAATTATGCTTTCGATCGCACCCGCCCACACGACTATCGAAGTGGCAGGGAACTCTCCCGCGTTGCAGTCAAACGAGCTCAGCAATGCTTTCCCTATCGGCAAGAACACTCTCAGCAAGCAACCAATTACCAGTCCCGGCCGCGGTCTGATTGAGCTAGTAAATATGCAACCGGGATGGCTATTGGAAGCCAATGGTGTGCTGCACCCGCGTGGAGCTGAATATGGGACGCAATACATCATTGATGGCTTTCCGGTCACTGATAACCGCTCTCCTGCATTCGCGCCCGCAGAGGGAATCGACCATGTTGAGTTTGTTCGCGTTCTAACCTCCAGCTATGCGGCAGAATTTGGAAGAAAGCTCTCTGGCGTTATCGAGGTCAATACCCAGAGGAGCACCAACCCCGGCTTCCACGGCACACTTGCCGGCGAAGCCGGAAGCTTTGCGACAGCCGATACTTCCTTCACGGGACATTACGTAGCAGGAAAAAGCGCCTTGGGTCTTGATCTGAGCGGTTTTCGCACTGACCGGTTTCTAGATCCTCCAGTCTTGCAAAATTTCAACAACACTGGTTCCGGAGGATCATTCAGAGCGAGATTCGACAGCGACTTGAATCAAACCAACAGCTTGAGGATTTCAGTTTGGCATGGACGAACCGGATTCATGGTGCCCAATGAACAAGCTCAACAGATTGCAGGACAATATCAGACTCGCTCCAACGAGGAAACCGGGGCTCACGTCGCCTACCGGCACATCTTTACACAGAATCTTTTTGCCTCGGTGCGTGCGTCCGTACGCGATATCGCGGCAGACCTCGCTTCTAATCAGCAGTCAGTCCCCATCATCGCCTCCCAGGAGCGCGGACTTCGCGAGTACTACACCGCGGCTAGTTTGAACGGCGAATGGAAGCATCATGAATGGAAGCTGGGCGCCGATACCGTGGTCACCCCGGTCCACGAACATTTCGCCTATCAGATCACTGATTCGGATTTCTTTGATCCGGCATTGCCGCCAAACTTCCGATTCGACGGCGCAAACACTGCGCGTGAACATTCCGCATTTGTGCAAGACGTAAAGTCATGGCGAAGCTTCAGCGTGAGCGCCGGATTACGTTTCGACACATACCGCTTTCTCTTCAGCGATCACGCACTCTCGCCGCGCATAGGCCTTGGATGGCGATTGCCGAAGACCGATGCATTCATCTACTCCTCTTACGACCGGGTATATACGACTCCGGCATTTGAGAACTTACTGCTTTCCAGCTCGCGCGCAGCTCAGCAATTGACACAGGCCTCGACAGGCTTGCTGATTCCCGCTTCGCGAGGTGATTTCTACCAGGTGGGAATCTGGAAGATCTGGTTTTCGCGAGTACGCGTTGACACGAATTACTTCGTCCGAAAGATACGTAACTTCGCCGATGACGATGTACTCCTGAATACTGGTGTGAGTGTTCCCATCTCCTTTGCCAGCGCGGATATTCGAGGGCTGGAAGCAAAGGTGGACGTACCGAAATGGGGCCCCGTCTCCGGGTCTCTCAGTTATTCAAATCAGGTTGGGACCGGATTCCTTCCCATCACGGGAGGACTGCTCCTGGATCAGGATGCTGCCCAACAACTGCACTCCAACACCAACTTTCCGGTTTCTCAAGACCAAAGAAATACCGCACGGGCCTCAGTCCGATATCAGACGGCCTTCCGTCTTTGGCTTGGAGTGGATGGATGGTACGGGAGCGGGCTTCCCGTTGAACTCGATCAGGATGTGGACTTGACTAAGTTGACCGCGGCCTACGGCGCGGCTGTCCTTGATCGGATAAATTTCCGCTCGCAACGGCTGAGGCCATCTTCTTCGTTGGGCCTCTCCGCAGGATCAACAGTATGGTCGCGCGATGATCGTCGGCTGAAGCTTCAAGCTGACGTTTCCAATGTATTCAACATGCTTAACGTTATCAATTTTTCCGGATTGTTCTCAGGCACCGCGTTGGGAATGCCGCGGCGGTATGGCATGAGAGCGGAATTCGCATTCTAGCGATACGATCTTCAGCTGCGATGGCAGCGGTGTGTGGGTGTGCTGGGTTTGTAAGTAGGCCCGGCAGCCTGCTCTGCCAGCTGTAGTGCCGAATCGAAATCTCCCATGACGAAGTTATAGCTGGCTCTGACTGCAAGCACGTTCGGGTGCGCAGTAACGGTTTTCACGGAGCCCTTCACATAAGGTTCCACCGTGTGTACCGCGATTCCCGCGGCGACTAATGCAATTCCTAACAAGTGCGAATGGATGCTGGAGAGTACTGCTGCGGCTTTCATCGTCCGGCCTCAACCTTCAACTTAACGCCATCTGGGGTGTTTAGACCGGGAACACAAAAATCCGTTATCAAGCCATAAAAGAAATGCAGCTCACGATTTCCGGGGTACGAACTCGCTAGGAAACAGCCTTTCGCTTTTGTCGCGACCAGTAGATGTATCCCGGCACGCCGGCCAGCACGATCAGCAATCCGCCGAACGATTCCTTCGGACGTTGCCATAGAGTGTTGATCGTCCAGATGCTTGCCAACAGAATGTAGAGCGCCGGCACGATCGGATATCCGGTGCAACGATACGGACGCGGATGATCGGGCAATTTTCGGCGAAGCACAAATAGAGCGCCGACTGTCGCCAAATAACTCACGATCATCATGAAGATCGCATATGTGAGCAACTGGTCGTAGAGTCCGATCAAAGCCAGAACGGCCGACCAGATTCCCTGCGCCACCAAGCTGAACGCCGGAGTCCGCCATTGGGGATGTACACGCGCCATGCGCTCGAAGAAGATCCCATCCTGCGCCATGGCAAAAAATATCCGGGCCGTGCAGAGGATCGCGGAACTCATCGCACCGAAACAAGAGATGGCCACCATGATGGCCAGCCAATTCCCAACCCGCGGTGAAAACATGGACGTAGCTGCGGCCTGAACCACGGCATCAGAACTGATGATCTCCGGCAGTGGCAACGCGTAGAGATAGATAACGTTCATCGCCACGTATACGACGGCGACCACCGCAAGGCCGATGATGAGCGCACGCGGAACATTGCGCGCTGCATCTTTCATCTCGCCTGCAACCCAGGTCACATAGACCCATCCGTCAAAGGCAAACAGCACGGAGATCAGCGCGACGCCGAATGCGACCAAGAGATTCATGCCCGATGGAGGAACCGCCATCGCGCTGGAAGCGGACGCTGCCGACTTAAAGTGTGACCAATCGCCTTTGCCGAAGATCAAACCGAAGACTATCAATGCTGCCATCGCCGCGAATTTCAGCCACGTGGCCACATTCACCAATACAGAACCGCGACGCAATCCAACCACATTGGCAAAGGTAAGCAGCGCGATTGCCAACACGGAGACAAGCTTCTGCGGAGTCAACGCGAAGACGTAACTGCCGAAATTCACCGCGAGCAGCGGATGAGTAGATCCCACTGCGGGAATCACCGCGCCAAAGTATTGCGCAAATCCCACCGCAAGTGCGGCGATAGTCCCCGTCTGCACCACGGCAAAGATCATCCAGCCATAGAGAAAAGCCGGGAGTTCTCCGTAGGCCTCGCGAAGAAAAACATATTGCCCTCCAGCCTGCGGAAACATTCCTCCGAGTTCCGCGACGGCGAAACATGCCAGCAGAGATATGATCCCGCCAACGATCCAGACGAGAATGAACATGTCCGGCCGGCGTAGGTTCGTTGCGATCTGGCCGGCAGTGAGGAATATTCCTGAGCCGATCACTCCGCCCACCAGCAGCATCACCGCGTCGAGCAGGGAAAGTCCTTTGACTAGTGTTGGCTCTGCCGCTGCGGCAACTTTGGCTGTCGTCATTCGCGGTTATCCCATCGCCAGTTCATCGGATGACTCCAGTGGCGTTCCGCAAACGCGGCAGATCACAGACGAGCAATCGCCGCAGGTCAGCGGATCATGCACTGGCCTCGCGCAACGCGGACAATACAATGTAACCGGCTGTGGATTTGGTTCCTGGGCCATGATTTCGTTCAGCGAATTTAGCACAGTTACACCGGCCGCAGTCATTCTGGCGTTGTTGACAGCACTCCGCGGCGCTCCCTAGACTCAATGAGCTTCGAATGAATTTCTCAAGGACGAACCAAGATGCCGAGTTTTACCCGGATTGCCAGCAAAGCCGAATTGCCCGATGAAGGCGAAGCTAGAGAATTCAACTGTGGCGAAAAGATGATCTGCATTGCCAACGTGAATGGCGAGATCACCGCCATGGACAACGTCTGCCTGCATCGCGGCGGCCCATTGGGACAAGGTGTGATCGAAGGCGACAAGATCGTCTGCCCGTGGCACGGCTGGCAATTCGTCGCTAAGACCGGCGAAGCTGCGCACAATCCCGCTGCCAAGCTGGTGCTCTATCGAATAAAGGTTGAAGGCGACGACGTACTAGTGGAGATCTGAACTCTACCGCGCCCACAACTCCGGCTTGATATCGGCAAAGACCGAATCCCGTTCTTCAATTATCTCCAAAGTATTCATCGCCTCGCCGGAGATCTCGTTCGTCGATTCGAATCTGCGCCATGCGTCGATCAGATCGCGGAACTGTTGCAGGTGAGTATCGAAACGTAATTCGGCGTAATCGCGGGCGGCCCCAGTGGTGATCAGGAACTGCCAATCGGAAGATTCCAACAACAACAACTCGCGACACACTTGTTTCGCCAATCGTGTTGCGGCCTCATTGCCGCGCCACTTTCCCGTCTCCGCCATTTGATGGACGGCCATCTCGGCCGGATAGATATGTTTCCATGTCCAGGCCGTATCGGGGTTGAGCCACACTTCATTCGTGCCATTTTTCCCCCACGAGCCTTCACTGAGTTCAAGAAAACCTTTGGGCGGAAATCGATCCAGATACTCGCCGCACGTGACCAGTTTCAATTCCGATTCCGGTTTCGCGAACTCTCTGGCCACGTTCTCAAGAAACTGCGGGCCTTCGAACCACCAGTGTCCGAACAATTCAGCATCGAACGGGGCCGTCAAAATCGGCGGCACACCTTTGGTTGTCGGATACTTCTTTACGGCCTCAGCGGTGATGCGCCTAAAGTCCGCCGCATGATCACGCGCCCGGTCAGAGGCAAGGTTCGGATAATACGGAGTCTTGTCGCCGAGATCGACCCTTGGACCTGTCACCCGCCAATAGCGATGTCCACCGGGGAATTTCTTTTTGTGGAAGTCGAGATAGTCAGCGTCTCCAGGATATCCATGGTCGCCGCTCCACACCTGAACACTGGTGCGGGGATCGCGCGTGAAGAACGCCACCTGCGCCTTGCTGCGGTCCGGTGTGTCGGCAAAGAAAGGTTGATAGAACGAGGCGCGCGGTGTTCCGCTCTCTTTTTCGACCGCCACCGGCACATTGCCGGCTAGATGCTCGTATGGAGTAAAGACAGCGGAGTTTTCCACCAGGTGCGTGTCGATGAAGAAATATTGGATTCCGTTTTCCGCCAATATCTGCTCAACGCCCGCACGATAGTACGGCTTGAATTGCGTAGTGGGCGAAGCGCCGTTCGGATTGACTGGAAAATCCCAAACTCCTGCGGGACGATATCCGCACTCCGGGATCCAAATCCCTCGCGGTGCTTTTCCGAAATGCTTCTTGTGTGTCTCAACGCCGGTCCGGACTTGCGCGCGAATCGACGCATCGGTTCCTAGAAGAGGGAAGTATCCATGCGTCGCCGCGCAAGTGAAGACTTCGATAGCTCCGGAATCGTTGAACCGGCGGAATCCGGAGATGATGTCGCGGCCCAGGGCTTCAAAATCCTTGAGCGCCAGCGAGAAGAAATCCCGCCAGTACTCGGCCACTTTGGCCATGTGAGAGTCACCCTTTTTGGTGTACTCGGCCTTGTCTTTCAGCGCTGCTTCAATCTTGCGGTTCAAGTACTCCACAAACTCGGACTTGAAGACCGGATGTGCAAGTTGCTCCAGCAAGATGGGCGAAAGATTGATGTTCGGTTTGAGGTAGATACCCTCGCGCTCTAATTTGCCGATCACGCGCAGTAGTGGAAGATAGGTCTCCGCGGCCGCTTCAGAAAGCCATTCCAATCCATGTGGCCAGGTGCCGTGGTTGATCACATAGGGCAGATGGGAGTGGAGCGTGATGGTGACGTACCCACCGGGGCTGTTGGGGATTTTGCTAGGCATGGCAATCCGTTCTGAAGCGAGGTCTTCCGCAATGTCGCTGGAAGCCTAAAGAGGAAGTTTACTACACCGCCGAGATCGGCAAAGGACCGGGCCGA